>CALZEZ010000093.1 GCA_945643825.1 uncultured Lachnospiraceae bacterium | reverse complement strand
GTGGCGATCTTCATATTGTCGTCTGATTTCATCCCGTCAACGATTCCGTTGATCATCTGTTTGGTCGATTCGAGCCGTTTCTCGTCAACAGAGCCCGACACATCCACCAGACAGTAATAGCTTATCGGTTCTGAGGTGATATCGACATTCTGAATCGAAAGAATCGGGAGCTCGTTGTTGTCAATAAAGACTCTGGTGGTGTCCATATTCACATCGCTCTCACCAATCTGATTCACATATACATAAAGTTCTCCGGTTGCAGCCCCAACCGATTCCACCTGGATGCTGTCAACTTCCTCTGCCAGACAATGCATCGGTGTCAGTGTCAGCAATAAAGCTGCCAAAAATGGTATTACTCTTCTCATCCTTTTTCTCATTCTGTGTCCACCTCGTCTATCATCCAAACCGCAATGGCGGTGTTATTATCGTTTCCTTCGGGAACGCGACCTTGCAACAGCTCTACCATCCCGGCAATCCACTCATCGGGATGAGATGCCTGCGCCAGCAGTTCCTCCATCTCCTGCTCTAACACGTACTCCCAGAAGCCGTCTGTGCAGAGCAAAAACGCGTGTGTGTTCTGTGTGATATCCATGGGATTTGAAATCTCTACCTGAACCTCATCATCCCTTCCCACCGCGCGCAAAAGCTTATTGCGATCCACATGATGTCTGATCTGTTCCTGTGTAATCTCACCGGCCAGCACCGCCATCTGTGAAACGCTGTGATCAAATGTTACCGTATATAATTTTCCATCCACAAAATGATAAATCCTGGTATCCCCGACATGCGCAAGGATTGCTTTTCCCTTCTCGCAGGTCATAACTGCCAGTGTTGTCTTCATCGCACAGGTATCTGTCTGCATTTCATAGATTTTCTCATTAATCTCCTGAAACCAGGAATCGAGCTTGTCGCGATCTACTTCTGCCGTTTTTCTCCATGACTCGCAAACGACATCGACGGCCGTGGAGGAAGCGATATCGCCTCCTCCATGACCGCCTAAGCCATCGGCAACAACTGCACATGCTCTATGATCCTGTATTATGACACCACAGCTGTCTTCGTTTATCTCACGTCCACCCTGATTCGTATACTCCGCTGCTATGATCATAATCTAACCTCTCGTTTCTGTACTATTGTGCCTAATATTCAATCTTAAAGACATTATTCTCTCCGAACATGATAACATCTCCGGGATTCAGAAAACGAACGGCTCCCTTCTCCAGCTTGACCCCATTAACAGAGGTTCCATAGGTGGAGAATTTATCCTCAATAGAAACCGCACCGGTTTCCGGATTTAATTTCAGCTCACACTGAACCTTGCTGACACCGGCGCAGGAATCCGGGAAAATAATATTACAACGATTGGTATCCCGTCCAAGAGCCGTATTACGATCGATGTCAAAATCAAAGCCCTTATACATTCCGTCCAGACCAATCAGCTTGCACTTTTTCGGCTCAACAGGCTGCTGTATCATCTGAGGCTGTGCCTGCATCTGCTGTGCATACTGTGGCTGCTGTCCATATCCCTGTGATCCGTACTGTCCCGGCTGTCTGTATTGTCCCTGTTGCATGTCCACTCCTCCGTTCGTGCTCTTTCTACCAATATTGCATGGATTCTTCTTATCCATGAGGAATTGAACCGCGAAGCCTCCGCCGATCAGAAGTATGGATAATACAATTGATACAATCTGGTAAACACCATAGGTTCCATGTGCCACAAAGACAAGAAGTGCCAGAGTCGTTCCGACCTTCTGACCACCCTTAAAGGCTGTCGTACCCATAACAAGCCATTTTGCAAAGATACAGGTCAGCACACCAAGAACCAGTCCGAGAAGGACACCGATTCCTATTCCGACACCACAGCTTGTCAGAATCATGCCAGGAATTCCTGCTGCTCCTTGGCCACCATTTGCCACTGCTGTCATCACCTTCTGTAAGATGGCAACCATTCTGATCATGATAAATCCGCCAAAGCCGATCGAAAAACCAATTCCAAACGACTGCAGAAACAGAAATACCATATACAAAAACCACGCTGCCAACCCACATAGGGCACCAATCAGCAGAAAGCCGAAAATACCCCAGCCAATGATGCCGCCGGCCTTGGGATAATTGCCACCTGCAGTACGACAGAGCGTGTAAATAAATATCATCAGGAATGATCCCGTACAGCCGCCGATGATCACAGACTGAATCACAAGCAATACTCTGTAAATTCGAACTCCGAAGAAGCAGAGTGCAATGCCGTAAATCAGAGCCGGAATCGAGCAAAGCAAAAGCATCGGTGCTGCCACTGCCATAATCGCCGAAATAACCTGTCCAAGCAGCTCCCTAAGTCCACCATTTTGCAGAATCTGTAACATGTCCTCGGCGCTCATATTTCCCAGAACATCTGATAGAATTCCTTCCAAGTCGAGCATAGCCATTTTCTTATGTCTCCTTAATAATTGTCTTCCAGTATAATTGCTGTGAAATTGTCCTGATTGCGTTTATCTTTCGATTCAATCAGGTACCGAAGCTTCAGTGCAGCCTCCTCTACATCATAGCAAAGCATCTGTTTTAATTCGTCCTCAGATACCGTCTCAATTCCATCCGACATAAGGATAAACCGATCGCCGGGAAGAATCGTGAGTGGCTCCGTATTCTGATCGATCAGTGCAATCTCTCCGGCTCCGATAAAGCTCGTCAAGGCCGCACGATTTTTCTTGGATTTTGCTTCCTCTGGCGAAAGCTCACCTCTGGCCACCTGCTTATCTAACTGGGTGCCATAATTATGTAACTCATTCAGCCGGTAGAGCTGATTGTCCCGACAGAGATAAATGCAGCTGTCTCCAACTGAAATCCAGTAAATCTGATGATCCTTAATGTGAGCAGCCACCAGCGTGGAGCCACTCTGTCCAAGACCATCTGCACCGAGGAAATCGCTCACCTTATCATTGGCATGATAGAGCATCTCCCGAAGTTGTCCCGGAATGTCCGCAGTGAGCTCATGCTCATCGAAGTAACGAAGCATCTCCGTTGCGACAAGAGCACTGACTTCCGCACCATGGGAGAGTCCTCCCATGCCATCCGCCACTAACAAAAGGACACCCTTTTGCTCCATCTGCTCAAGGTTCTGTACATCGGAATACGCAAAGGAATCCTGCTGATTCTTCCTGCGGCCGACTGCATGAATCTTGCCGATGCGAAGTGTAGAGCCTGATGCGGTCGTGACGGTATAACGATCAATGTCATCCATAAAGACCGGACGCCTTGTCATGTTGTCATCCTCACGCTCATCCGGTGTGCACGCATCCGCAGGTGCTTCATCGACTTTTTCCGGAGCATCTGCGAGAATGTTCACCACTGGTGGAACCAATGTCTTCTCCTCGCGAATCGGCGGCTCAATCGTAGACGGGGTCTGGGGCAAAGGCTCTGCCGGTGCCATAGCTGCTCCCGGTCTTTGCACAAACTCCATCTGTGGTGTCACATTTCCAGGAAGCGGAGCGCTGTGCCCCGCATTCCCGATCTGATACTGATTCGTATTCTTTTTCTTTTTATTCAGACTGACCGCCACAATAATGATTGCGATGATCAGTATGATCAGAACCGCGATTCCAACGCAAATTCCAATCAAAAGCATCTTATTTGGCAGCATCCGTATTACCCCACTCAAAATTGGAACCACATAACGGGATAAAGATCAGTTCTGTCTTACCAATCGTGAGCTTGTCATATGCATTCAAAGTAACCGTCTGGAAAATAGCTTTTCCGTTGACACGGACAATGCTTCTTCCATCGCCCGGTGAGAAATAGTAATCCTTCTCGGCATCATCATAGCTTACAATCGCATGATTCTCTCTGGAAACCGTCTCATCGCCGCGCAGACAAATATCCATGCGATCACTTCTTCCGATGAAATTGTTGTCGGTGTGGATTCTGTAATCTCTTCCCTTTTCTTTACCGTTAACGGCAACAAGCCATCCAACAACCGGGTCGATTCCCATGTCCTTGTGAATAATGGCAATTGTTCTTCCGTCATCCTCATCCTCGTCCACTGTCGGAGCAGGTGCCAAAGGACGACTTACCGGTGCCGGAGCAGGTGCAGCCTGATAGCCAAGCGGAAGTGTTTTGGAATCCTCCTCACCTGCAGCTACCGGTGATACCATAGCAACCGTTACACCAACATTCTCACCCTGATTACAGTAGGGGCAGCTCGCATGCACACTGGCATCATAGTAGTGTCCCTTCATACATTTACGCATTTCCATAACAAATTACCCCTGTCTACCTTTTATCTAAAGAATTTTAAGCTTCTGATGATTGCAGGCTCTTTTGCCTTACCGCCACATACCTGGAAGAAAGCGATAATCTCAAGAACAAAGATAATGAACATGCAAATAGCTGCCGCAAGCGGAACGATCAGAGTCCAGCAAAGAATTATAGAACAAAGACCAAGTAAAATGGTTGTCACTGTCAGCTTCAGAGCCTGACGAACATGGAAATAGGTATAAGCGGACTCTCTGCTTGCAAGTAAAGCAATAATGATACCGATAGTACCCATCAGATACGGCAGCATAGCCATAACCTTGTTATCCGAGATATCTCTGGGATCAAATTCACCAGTGTGATCAAACGGATCGTATACCGGCATGGGCTGCATCTGAGGCTGCTGCTGCCACTGTTGCTGCTGCATCTGAGGCTGCATCTGAGGCTGCATCTGAGGAGCACCGGCTCCCATCGGGTTTCCGCAATTCGGGCAGAATGCCAGTTCATCATTCATTTGTACGTTACATTTAGGACAGATTTTCATAGTTTTTTCCTCACTTTAGTTTTATTTTTTTAATGGGTTTAAGGCTACATCACCTTTACGATGTACTTGTTCTTCCTGTCACCCAAATAAAAACGATCTCCATTGGACAGCTGATAGGATTCATTCTTTTGCATCCGAATCCCGTTTTCCAAGTAGGTTCCGTACGAGGAGCCCATATCCATTATCTCCAGATAATTGCCGCGCGGAATCACCTGACAATGCACGGTACTGATTCCGGGTTCATCAGCAGGATAGACAATGGAACACTTCGATGGATCCCTGCCGATCAGGGTCGCCGCGTCTTCCAGCGGAAAGATAGATCCGGCCATTACACCGCCAACTCCATATAGACTGATTCTGCTCATGTTAGTATCTCCCTCCTCCCTTTTCGGTGCGATTTTTCTGACAACATCTTACCAAACTAAAGTATGCATCGCAACCTGTTTTCTAAAAAACCTCTTAAGTTTCTAAAAAAAATATAAAATTTCGACTAATAAACCGCCAGCCCTTTTACGGAGCCATCTGCTTCCATGCGAAGCCGCCATAAGCTCTTCTCACAGCCATGTGTGGTCACATAGAGACCGGTGTCGAGCTTTTCAAAATAATACGGAACCCCCTTACGTCCAACCGCGTCATAGATGTCCTCGTAAATTCCATACTTTAAGGTTTCCGGATTCTGTACGCGGAGCATCGTTGCCTTGCTCTGATCAAATGATAAGTCTGTCGAAACCGTCATGTACACATAGCCACCATACGGCATCACCGATGCCATGCCGGCAATCTCATCCGTAACCGGATAGCGGTATAACACCTCAAAGGTATTCTTATCGACAACCAGAATCTCACCATTTGTCCCTGACGGGAACCAGATGGTATCGTCCACAACCGTAAAAGAACGGACATACTGTCCGTGCAGCTCCTTGACCTGTCTGATCTGATCGATGCAGACAAGACCTGTCAGGGGCTCCTTCTTCAAAAGATACATCTCTCCGGTATGTGCGCTCCAGACAAAAAACGTTGCTGTCTGTTCATCATATTGGATTGCGTGGGGTCTTATTCCTATTTTTGAGAGCTTCTGCGTGTTCTGGTAACGACCATTTCTCCATTCATAGACTAACACCTGATGTTTCTCGGTATCCGTAACCAGATAGACCGAGCCATCGCTCGCAATCGCATGGGGGAGAGAGAGGCCGCCACCCAGTACCGACCATTCGTTTATGGGTGTCTGCAGGCTTCTGCTATAAATCACCTGATTATGGTAGGTGTCCACAATCATATAGTCATCCTTGATCTTCGTGACCATCGCCGGTGTCTTCAGTTGTTTGTACTGATTCATTGGATTGC
>CALZEZ010000092.1 GCA_945643825.1 uncultured Lachnospiraceae bacterium | reverse complement strand
CGACAGGACACATGGAAACCAATGCTATCGCCGTCTTTCTGGTCGGATCTAACTCATGACATAGATCATTCAGAATATGGTGATTACAAAGTAGCTCCTTCTCATCTGCCGGCTGCATCGTTATCTCATTTGAGAGTCCCCATATCACAATACAGGGATGATTATAGTTCTGTACAATCAGCTCCTTCATCTGGGATATGGTATTTTCCTGTCCCTCTGTCATATGCTTACTGATATAGGGAATCTCTGCCCACACAACAAAGCCAAGCTCATCACACAGTTCATAAAAAAGCTGACTGTGCTGGTAATGTGCCAGTCGAATAGTCGTCGCGCCAAGCTCTGCAATGATTGCAAGGTCCTCCTTATGATGCTCTGGCAAAAGTGCATTCCCGATATCCGGTCTGTCCTGATGCCTTGAAACACCGCGAAGCGGATAGCTCCTGCCATTTAAGAAGAACCCTTTTTCAGGATCCATGGAAAACGACCTGCAGCCGAACCGGACTGCCCGGTAATCTCCGGAGGACAGCTCCACAACAACCGTATAGAGATAGGGATCCTTACGCCCCTGCCACAGATGAGCCTTTTTAATAAGAAAGTCTGCCTGACATTTTTCCTCTGCCGTCATTGTTTTCCTGGCAATGATGATCCCCCGATCCAGAATTGAAAAGGTCACAGTCCCTTGGGGATTCGTGACAAAGGCATCCACTGTGACCTCATAATCCTCTCCCCGCACTTTCGGCGTAACCGCCACACCGCTGCTTCCAAAATAATCCAGATCAAGATGGCACAGCGGTACACTCACCAGGTTCACATCCCGATAGATTCCTCCATAAAAGGTAAAATCTGCAAGCTGCGGGTACACCCGGTCATTCGGCGCATTATCCACCGCCACCAGAATATCATTTTCATCCTGAAGTAATTCCGAAATATTAACACGAAATGTGGAATATCCGCCATCATGATGACCTGCAAGTATTCCATTGACAAAGATATCCGCAGACGAATTGACTCCCTCAAATTCAAGATAAGTTACCTCACCGGTGCACTCTGTCCCAGACAGTCTGCGGGAATAGTAACAGACCCCTCGATAATAATCGTTTCCGCCATCCTGCCCATCTCTTCCGTTCCAGGTATGTGGCAGATCTATTTTCTCTCCTTCTACGATGCGAAACTCTCTCACCGCATCGGCATCCTTTGTAAAGCTCCAGCCCTGATTCAGATTTGTTTTCATTCCACTCTTCCTCGCTTTCTTTCCTAATATTATTGTTTGGAATCCCGGAATTTATGAGCTGACAGGCATCAATTCCTGCGCTTTGACAAAAACAATTGAATTATAGCCTTTTTCGATGTATAATTTTATTTTGGTGAAGTTATTAAAATGGAGGAGATATAAAATGAGTGAAAACACCAAAACAAGTGGCGGTTTAAAGGCCAACAAATAGGTTCGTGCCGCCATCCCCGCACTTTTACTGCACTGCAGTATCGGTACTGTTTACTGCTGGTCCATCTTCAGTCAGGAGATTGCTGATTATATCGGCTTTTCCAAGGGTGCAACTGAATGGGCATTCAGCTTTGCAATCTTTTTCTTAGGAATGTCTGCAGCGTTCCTTGGAAACGTTGTTGAGAAGGATATTCACAAATCCTCGCTTATCGCGACCATCTGTTTCTCTGTCGGAATGGCAGGAACCGGATTCTTTATCTTCTATGGCGGTGCACACAAGGGAAGTGTACTTGCACTGATCGGTATCTATATCTGCTATGGTTTCATCATGGGTATCGGACTTGGAACGGGTTATCTCTCCCCTGTTAAGACCCTGATGCTCTGGTTCCAGGATCGTAAGGGCTTAGCAACCGGTCTCGCTGTTGCAGGCTTTGGTGCAGCCAAAGCAATTGCCAGCCCGATCATGCAGGCTATGTTAAATGGTCTCGGCGAAGGCGGTATCTACAAGATGTTCTGGATTCTGGCATGCATCTACTTTGTAATGATGTTCGTCGGACATCTTCTGTTAAAGAAGCCTGAAGGATGGCATGAGCCTCAGACCAAGGAAAAAGGTACCGGTATCATGGCGACCATCAAATCCAAACCGATCGGAAACTATATCGGTATCTGGTTAATGTATTACATCAACATTACCTGTGGACTTGCTCTCATTTCCCAGGAAAAAGCAATTTACAAATGTATTGGTCTGGCAGCTGCTGTTGGTATCCTTTCCACTGTATCCGCAGTCTTCAATGCAGGTGGACGTCTTGGCTTCTCTGCCTGGGCAGATACCATGAAGGATCGCAATACGATCTATAAGCTGATTTTTATTCTCTCTATTGTTTCTACCGCACTTGTCATGATAACCGGCGGTATCCGCAACGGCGAGGGAAATGCTCTGTTAATTGCTCTGGTTATCATCCTTATTATGATCGTAAATGCTGGCTACGGCGGTGGTTTCTCCAACGTTCCCACTCTCCTCTCCGATCATTACGGAATGGGAAGCATCAGTGCTATCCACGGAATTACCTTATCCGCCTGGGCCTTTGCCGGACTTACCGGTAACCAGATGGCTACCTGGATCGTAAATCACACCGGTGAATGGATTGAGAAAACCTTAGAGGATGGTCACACCATTATGGTAAATCCTGCAGGATACCAGTGTGTATTATACGCAACCATTGTTCTGTACATAATAGCACTTGTTCTCTCCGTTGTACTTGTAAAGCCGTCCGATAAGGCGCTTTCAGCAAAGGCAGAGAAGAAAGCAGAGTAAAGTAAACCTGTTAAAAAACCGGTGAGTTCGAAAAGAACCCACCGGTTTTTTATTAAAAGAATAACAGATAGATAAGCGTAAAAAGAAATCCGATTCCAAACAGAAACAGTCCAAACGAAAGACTTCTCTCAATAATCGTGCCACCCTCCATGAACTCCACATATTTCTCTTCAAGGATAGCCGTATAATCCTTTCTGTCCTCTTCCTTCTTTGCTCCCAGTCGTATTTGAACTGACTGGATCATCTCAAGCAGCCTGCCTCCCAGCTCAGTAAGCAAGCCACCTCTCTCCCGAATACGAGGTAACGGTGAATCTCTGTAGATTGTTTTTCGAAGCAGCACGATCCCCCCATCCACCAAGCTGTCAAATACTCTCGAAAAGACACCTCCGATAAAAGGCAACGCCCCAAGCAGAATCGGACGATAAACAACATTCTCCAGATCCAGCCAGCCCGGCCATCTGTCCACATATTCCTCATGGCTGTCCATGAGCACCGGCCGGATAAATCCAATATACACGGCGCAGGCAACCAACAGGGTAATAAGCGCCCCTTTCAGGTTATGAAGCGCAAAATAGTTTACCGTCTCTGCCGGATGCTCCAGTCTCATAAACGCCGAAGCAGCTCCTGCCACACGCTCCATAACAGTATGTGGGAATAATCCCCACACAAGCAGCACTGCGGCACTCACATAGAGTGCAAAACCGCTTTGCCAATTCATATATTTCTTACGCTGATCATAGCTTTGCTGTAAGGAAGCATCCTGATTTTTCTCTACAAATACGGCTATAAAAAGCTTCGTCATATAAGCAAGTGTAAGACCGCCACTAAACAGGAAAATCATCTCTACGGGCTTCATCCAGCCTGCATCTGCATATTCCAAAATACTCTCATGCAACAGCGTCTTGCTGATATATCCACCAAAGAGCGGGATCCCAGCGATGGCAAGTCCCCCGGTCAGAAAGCAGAGCATCAGCCCCGGCTTTCTTCTTCCAAAGCCTCTGATCCGGTTTAGGTTCAGCTCATGTGTGTTGTGGTAGATGACACCCGCCAGCATAAACAGCAGCAGCTTTATCAGAGAATGATTCGCCATATGAAGAAAGGTTCCGAATACTGCCGATGCCTTCTCCTCTCCTAACAGGCACTGCATCCCGATTCCTATCAGAATGAAGCCGATCTGTGACATGGAAGAGCATGCCAGTGTACGCTTAAAATCAACCGAAAATACCGCAAGCACTGCTCCGGCAAGCATCGTGACGGTACCTATGATGAGAATAAGCTTCCCCCAAATGATATCCGCCCAGAATAGATTCGTCGTAAGAACAAGAACCCCGAAGATACCGGTTTTAGTCAGTATTCCGGACAGAAGTGCGGATGCCGGTGCCGGTGCCACCGGATGTGCCTTGGGCAACCAGATATGAAGCGGAGCCGCGCCCGCTTTCGCTCCAAAACCAATTAACATGCAAATACCCGCCGCAAAAAGGATATTGGGATTGCCACTCGAAGCAGCTGCCTCATGCATGTTCGAAAAATCCAAGGTCCCAAGCTCATAATATACTAAAAACAGCCCCATCAGCATAACCATACCGCCTATAACAGCAACTGCCAGATAGGTTCCTGCCGCACGCAGTGCTTTCCCGGTCTCCTCCTGCGCCACCCACATGTAGGAGGTAAACGACATGATCTCAAAAAACACGAAGGTTGTGAATAAGTCTGTCGAAAAGAAAACTCCCAACGTGGCACCGTAGGTCAAAAGCATTGCCACATAGAACCGGGTAACATTCTGATGTCCTTCAAAATACTCTCTGGAGAGAATCGTAGTCATCATCCACATAAAGGCAGCAAGCATCCCATACACTGCCCGAAAGCTATCTGCACGAAAAGTAAGGCCCATACCACACACACCCGGGATTGAACAAAACATGGCGCCTTTTGTCAAAAAAACAGCTATCATAAGCAGAAACTCGCCAATCACAAGCGCATCCGCAAGGTAATCCCTAAGCTTCTCATTCCGATCTCCCAGACATCCAATCGCCAACGCCCCAAGGAAGGGACAAAATACGAAAAATGGTAGAAATACGTTTCCTGTCATCACAAACCTCCTGCCTAAAATGCTGTCATAACGACCTGCTTCATCACATCTGTCAAAATTGCCGGATGAAGACCGATCAAAAGCATCACTACAACGCAGATTCCAAGCGGCAGAAGCATCCTCCAGCTCGGATCTGTGATCGGAGCATTCTGTTCCACAGAAGCTTCCCGTGTCGGAAAAAAGGCTCTTACCACGATAGCCAGCATATAGATTGCCGTCAAAAGCGCGGATATCAAAAGTGCTCCTACCCCGAGATATCCAAACAGAGTCATCTGGGATACTGCCGCCTGTGCAAGATACCACTTACTGACAAAGCCACACAAACCGGGGACACCCATAAGTGCGAGACTCGATATCGTAAAAATAACAAATACGCGGGGCATCCTATAGCCCAATCCGTCAAGCTCATGGATATACTGCTTTCCCGATTTGTGAATCACCGCTCCTGCACAGAGGAACGAACAGAATTTCATCGCTGCATGGCAGATCATATGGCACAATGCACCAAGCAGACCAATCGGGGACATCAGCGCTACCCCAAACAGAATATAAGAAAGATTGCTCACCGTTGACCATGCAAGGCGCCGCTTAATGTGTGTTTCTTTGACTGCCCTGCTGCATCCATAAACAATTGTCACAGTTGTAAGTCCCAGAAGCACCTGCTGTGCCCAGGTTCCTTTTATCAGATCAGTTCCGAATAGAAAATAAGTAATCCGGATATTGGCAAATGCTCCTGCCTTGACAACCGCTACTGCATGAAGCAGTGCTGTTACGGGTGTCGGAGCGACACCTGCCTTGGGAAGCCAGGAGCTGAACGGAAGCATCGCCGCCTTGACACTAAAGCCACAGAAGCAGATCACATAGATAAGCAGCAGCATATTCCTCTTGTCAGCAAGAATATCCGGAGTAAGGACTCCACCAGGAATAAAATCGGTCGTAGAACCATACACCAGAATGAAAATCATTCCAATAAATGCAAAGGCTGCTCCCCCTAAGGAATAATACAGATCAGTTCGGCTCGCATGAATCGCTTCTCTTGAAAGAGAGTGCAAAATGAGCGGCAGCGTAACCATCGTCAGCATTTCATAGAAGAAATAGAGCGTTACAATGTCCTCTGCCATCGCGATACCGAGTGTTACTCCATAGGTTGCCAGATAAAACATATAGAAGATCTTCCTATGACTCTCATGCTCCATATATTCAAACGCATATAAAAGCGCAAGCGGCCAAAGGAAAGACACAAGCGCAACAAATACAGAACCAACCGCATCCAGATGGAAGCTGATACTGAGCTGTCCTGTAAAGCGAAACAG
>CALZEZ010000091.1 GCA_945643825.1 uncultured Lachnospiraceae bacterium | reverse complement strand
TTGTCTATCCTCCATAATTCTCATAATCTTATCCATAATCTGTTCGTAATCAAGGTTATCCACATCAATAATTGCATGAGCAGAAGCTTCATAGGCAGCATTCCGATTATGAATCATCTCGCGAATCCGGGTCTTGGGATCCTCTGTCTGCAGCAATGGTCGTGTAGTATCCGCCTTTAGCCGATTCCAAATCGTCTCCGGCGTAGCACGAAGAAATATGACGGTTCCTATCTCCTTTAGTAACCTTCTGTTCTCTTCCCGCAGAACCATTCCCCCTCCAGTTGATATAATATGTGCTTGCTTTTCGGAAACCAGTTTCTTAAGGTACTCTGTCTCCATCTGTCTGAATGCTTCTTCTCCATCCTCAGAAAAAATAGCAGAGATACTCCGCTTCTGTTCCCGCTCGATTTCTTTGTCAGTATCTAGCAGTGTCTGTTTCATCCGATAGGACAACCGAATACCAATTGTTGTCTTTCCACTTCCCATATATCCTACTAAAACAATATTATTCATTTATTCCCATCGCTTCCTTCATCTTCTGATATGCTTTCTGTATCGCATCATCCGGCACCTTGCATTCATTCCATAATTCATAGGCAATAATTCCTTGATACAGTAGCATCTTCAGTCCATTGTACGATCTGATACCGGCACTCTCTGCAAGCCTCATAAACTTTGTAGTCAATGGATTAAAGATCAGATCATATGCGGTTTTTATCTTGTCATAGAATTCTACATTGTCGATTACGACCTCATCTGTATTGGGATGCATACCAACATTTGTAGCCTGTATAGCAACATAATCGTTCTCCGGAAGCCGGTTGAAGTCCTGCAATGTAAATACAGAAATCTTGACGTTTGGAAAGAGTGTTTCCAACTCCTCCTTTATTTTCTGCGCTTTATCTAACGTGCGATTAAGTATCGTAATAGAGGCGGCACAATATGTTGCTGACATCATTGCTACTGCTCTTGCAACCCCACCTGCTCCGATAATGAGAATATGTTCATCGGCAATATCAACACCATCCTCCCGCATCGCCCGATACAGTCCCTGCATATCAGTGTTATAGCCTTTAAATCCTCCATCGACTCTGACAAGTGTATTACTCGCGCCAATCCGTTTTGCCAAAGGATCCATCTCGACCAGGTACGGGATCACATCGCTCTTATATGGCACCGTAACGTTAAGCCCAAGTACTCCAAGCGCATATGCACCTTTTACAGCCTGATCAACCCGATTTGGTTCCACGCAGAATGTACTATAGACAATATTGTCATTCAGAAGCTCTGCCAATGTGTTATGAATGGCAGGAGACACCGAGTGCGCAACCGGGTTCCCAATCAAACCACATAATCTGGTATTTCCATCAATATTTCTCATTTACTCATTTTCCTTTGTTTCTTTCGTTTTCTGTCATAGCAATACAGAAATGGCTTTTCAAGCAAACGCTTTAAAACAATCTGAATTTCCTCTTTTGGATGTATCGGCTTTACAAGGCAGGTATAGATCCCTGTACGATTGGCTCCCCATACATCCGTAAATAGCTGATCGCCGACAAACATAGTCGATTCTAACGTTGTATCCATTAACTGTATTGCTCTTTTGTAATTACGAACAGAAGGCTTTCCGGCCTTATAGATATACTTCGATTCCACCTGATCTGCGAATGGTTTGACTCGCTCTTCCTTATTATTTGATAACAAACAGGTCTGATAACCTAATTCATGAAGTCCGCGAAACAACTCAATGCTTCTCTCATCCGCAGGTGCTCCATGAGGTACCAGTGTATTGTCAATGTCAAAAATAATACCCCGGTAGCCCTTCTCATAATACCAGGCATAATCAATCTCATATGCGGAATCTAACCAGTCATCCGGATAAAATATCTGCATGATATCCTCCTTATCTCATAAAAAAGCACGCAATACTAATATTGTACTGCGTGCTCTCTATTTTTCCAACTACTTTTTCAAAATAACAATTCCGTCCTCGCCCTGCGAAATCATACCCGCTACAGAAGGCTGCGATTTTTGTAGCTCAACAGGAGTAACATCCAGACGAAACTCATCCGAAGAATCTTCTCCGATAAATTTCTGATACTGCGCCAGAACAGAATCCTCCTGCATATCTGCAATTGCCTTTTGCATATCCAGGGTCTCCAACGATTGCATCTTCATTAGAGGATCCAATCGGACTCTGGTATCCACTTTTATCGGTGAGAGGTTCAGCGCTTCGATATCCTGTTGTGTGTCAGAAATCTGATTCTGCGGCGATGTTTCCTTCGCCGTCTGCATATTGGAAAATTTTGTATAGGCCGGATAAGACATTCCATATCCGCCAGACCATAAACCGATTGCCATATCCGCACCACCTTTCTTCCTGATAATTTAATATCATATGATATAATATCAAAATAATCAAGTTATTTTCCTGCTGCTTCTAATAATTCCTTTGTATAGCTATCCTTCGGGTTATTATATATTTCGTCTACATCTCCCTTTTCCATTACCTTTCCTTGACGTAAAATCACCACTTTTTTGCAAATCTGATATACAACCCTTAGATCATGCGAAATAAAAACAACCGAAAGTCCCATTTCCTCTTGAAGCTTGCGTAATAATTCCACAATCTGTGCAGAAATTGTCACATCCAACGCGGACACCGGCTCATCCGCTATCAGCAATTGAGGATTCAGCATAAGGGCTACTCCTATACAGACACGTTGTCTCTGCCCTCCTGAAAGCTGACTTGGGTATCGATTCACAATTTCTTCTGCCAAGCCCACACGCTCCAGCATAGCAAGAACTCTCGCTTTTCTCTCATTTTTATCAAGTCCTGTATTCAGGCGCAATGGCTCCTCCATGATCCAACCAACGGTTTTTGCCGGATTTAAGGAACTGTAAGGATCCTGAAAAATCATCTGCGGATTACATCCATCCGCCAGGGATACCCTCCCAGTGATATCCGGGTTCATCCCCAAAATTGCCTTAGCGAGTGTTGTTTTTCCGCATCCGCTTTCTCCAACGATTCCAAGTATCTCTCCTCTTTCCAGTTCAAATGATACATCATGGAGAATCTGTTCTCTGACTCTCTTTCCCAAGAATCCTTTATTATTATGATTATAATATGCATTTAGATGCTCTATGGATAATATCTTACTCACAGACATTAGCTCCTCTTCTCAAATGTAGGAATCGCCGCAATTAATCGCTTTGTGTAAGGCATAGACGGGCTGCAGAAAATTTGCTCCGTCTCGCCCTGCTCAACCAGCTTTCCACCTTGCATCACAAGAACTCGTCCACATAATTGCCGCACAAGACTTAAATCATGTGAGATAAACAAAATAGATATTTCTTTCTCCTTATTTAGTCTCTTCAACAATTTTACAATCTGAGCCTGTATGGTAACATCAAGAGCAGTGGTAGGCTCATCCGCTATGAGTAGCTTCGGATCACAGATCATCGCGGCAGCAATGCACACTCTTTGCCTCATGCCTCCAGACAATTCATGTGGGTATTGTCCATAAACCTTTTCCGGATCAGACAACTCAACCTGCTCCAGCATCGAAAGTGCAAGTGCTTTACGTTCTTCTTTTGAATAATCCCTGTGAATTCTGAGACTTTCCTCAACCTGCCACCCGATTTTCTTAACAGGATTCAGTGCTGTCATTGGCTCCTGAAATACAATACCGATATCGTCCCCCTGCATTGCACGCAGAACATGTCTTGGACAATCCAGGAGATTGTATCCCTGAAAAAGGATCTGTCCGCTTTTCTCAATATCATGTCTGGACAATAAACCAGCAATTGCAAGCGCTGTCTGGGATTTTCCGGAACCTGACTCTCCAACAATTCCAAGGATTTCTCCCTGTTCCATCTGGAAATTCACATCACGTACTGCCATAACAGATTGTGACTGGTCATGAAATTCTATCGTTAAGTGACTCACATCTAGCAGCATGTCGTCTTCACTCCTACCTTTTCAATCCATCTGCAAGCAAGGAAAAGCCAAGTACCAGCAGAATTATTGCCACTCCCGGGAACAAGGCATATGCCGGCGCAGAGAAAATATAAGCCTGTGCCTCTGAAAGCATACGTCCAAGACTCGAATCGGGTGGCTGAACCCCAATTCCCAGAAAGCTCATACCGGCCTCAGCCAATACCGCATTGTTAAACCCAATCATAATGGATGACAACAGAACCGGATAAATGTTGGGCAAAATATGTACAAACATAATCCGCAGACTGCCCGCATGCATCAATCTCGCACTCTGAACATAATCGTAGGAGCGACACCGAATAAATTCCCCCCGGACAATTCTGGCAAAGCTTGGTATAAATGCTATACCGAGGGCAAGAACAACCTGATATTTGCCTCCGCCAAGCAGCGAAATCACAACAAGCGCCAGAAGAATACTCGGAAATGCAAAGAGCACATCATTTATTCTCATTAGCAGTTCATCAATCCATCCTCCGAAATAGCCGGTAAAGGCTCCCAGTACCAGACCTCCTGTTGCACCAATTGCCACCGTAAGACATGCCACAAGAAGCGTTGTTCTGCTCCCTACTAAAATTCTGCTAAACACATCCCTGCCAAACTGATCTCCTCCACACAGATGTCTGAGTGAAACTCCAGCAAGCTTGGCACCAGCATCCATCTGTTCCGGATCATAAGGGGTCCAGAAGCAGCCAAGAATGACTAAAAACAACATAAAGCCAGTCAGAATTCCACCGGCAATTAGATTATATTTCTTCTTCATGCTTCCTTTCTCCTACTGTCCGGAAATACGAGGATCTACTATACGATAAATCACATCTACAATAAAATTCGTTACAACGATAAACAATGTCAGATACAGAATTACTGCCACTACAACCGGATAATCACGATTGGAAATCGAGCTTAATAGAATTCTTCCCAGTCCGGGTATGCCAAATACCTGCTCAACGATAATACTACCTACCATCATGTCTGTAAAAGCCATTCCCCAAAATGTGATAACCGGAATCAATGCATTTTTTAACACATGATGATAATATACCCCTTTTGTCCGATTCCCCCTGCTATAAGCGGTTCGAACATAATCCTTTTTCATCTCCTCCATGAGTGAGCTGCGAAGCAGCTTCACAGCCATTGCCGTCTTGGGAAGTGCAACTGCTATGGACGGAAAAATCAAATAACCAAGAAATCGTGGGACACTAATCTTATACGAGACATAACCTCCCGGTGTAAACCAATGAAGAAGGAATCCAAACAGGAGGGTAAGCAGAATTCCGCCAAAGAAAGGCGGTATCGACATGATCACCTGATTGACAATATAGATGAATCGATCTACCCAATTTCCCTGATGTCTGGAGGTATATATTCCTAATAGGACACTGACTGCCACCATGATAATAAGTGACATTACACTCAGTGTAAGTGTTACCGGAAGCTTTTCTCCAATCATACTGCGAACCGGCATATTGTAGCTGTACGAGGTTCCAAAATCTCCCTTTATGGCTCCTGCGAGGAAATTGAAATAACGAATCAGAAGCGATTTGTTAAGTCCCATCTGTTCCCGTAGCACTTGAAGCTTCTCAGGGGTTGCCTCTGTTCCCAGCTTATGAAGTGCCGGATCTCCCGGTATAACAGCAAACGCAAGGAAGACGAGAAATGAGATAACCAGCAACGTTATAATCATAGATACAAGCTTCTTACCGATCATCTTCATATTCTCGTCTTCCCTTCTTTAGAAAAACAGGTTTATTCTTTTACTCTTTTTAATTTTGAGAAATCCTGTACATATAATGGATAGAATTCATAGCCTGAAAAATTCTTGCGAACAGCAACAAACTCTGCCAGATCCTGAATGTACACACTAGCACATTCCTGTGAAAGGATTGTCTCACATTCCTTATAATATTTTGTTTTTTCTGCATCCTCAGTCGCTGCCAAAGCTTTTGCATAAGCAGCATCATAGGCATCACTTGAAAAATTTACAAAATTATTTCCTGCTGAAGAAACATATCGTCCGAGCAGGGAGGGTGCCGTCAGGTTTGATGCATCCACACCGATTACTGTCGCTTCATATTGACGCCCGGCATAGACATCCGATAACCAGGTATCCCACTCAACCAGGTTTATCTTGGCAGTAACACCGATTCTTTTGAGCTGTTCAACTAAAACCTGAGCCGTGTCCACATGCGGACCATAAT
>CALZEZ010000090.1 GCA_945643825.1 uncultured Lachnospiraceae bacterium | reverse complement strand
ATCAGACAAGAAGATGGAACCCTAAGATGGCTCCTTATATCTTCACAGAGAGAAATGGTATCCACATCATCGACTTACAGAAGTCTGTAGGTAAGGTTGACGAGGCTTACAGTGCAATCGCTGATATTGCAGGTCAGGGTGGTACTATTTTATTCGTTGGTACTAAGAAACAGGCACAGGAAGCAGTTAAGACCGAGGCAGAGCGTTGCGGTATGTACTACGTTAACGAGAGATGGCTTGGTGGTATGCTGACCAACTTTAAGACAATTCAGTCCCGTATTGCAAGACTCAAGAAGATTGAGACCATGGCAGAGGATGGAACCTTTGATGTACTTCCTAAGAAGGAAGTTATTGCATTAAAGAAAGAGTGGGAGAAGTTAGAGAAGAACCTTGGCGGTATCAAGGAGATGGACAGAATCCCTGACTGTATCTTCGTTGTAGATCCTAAGAAGGAGAGAATCTGTGTTCAGGAAGCACACGCTCTTGGAATTACCTTAGTAGGTATCGGTGATACAAACTGTGATCCGGAAGAGTTAGATTACATCATTCCTGGTAATGATGATGCTATCCGTGCAGTTAAATTAATCGTTTCCAAGATGGCAGATGCTGTCATCGAGGCAAAGCAGGGCGAGGTTATCTATTCTGAGGAAGAGATTGCCGAGGCTGAGGGCGAAGCAGAGGATATCGAACAGGTTGCAGATGCAGAATAATATAGAATAGTAGGAGGAATATACAATGGCTATCACAGCAGCTATGGTTAAAGAGTTAAGAGAAATCACTGGCGCAGGCATGATGGACTGTAAGAAGGCTTTAAATGAGACTGACGGTAACATGGATGAGGCTATTGAGTTTCTTAGAAAGAATGGTCAGGCTAAGGCAGAAAAGAAGGCTGGAAGAATTGCAGCTGAGGGTCTTTGCCGTGTGATTACTAAGGATAATAAGACTGCAGCAGTAGTAGAGGTTAACTCTGAGACTGACTTTGTAGCAAAGAATGAGACTTTCCAGGCTTATGTAGATGCAGTTGCAGAGCAGGCATTAGTTTCTGATGCGGCTGATATGGATGCATTCATGGCGGAGAAATGGAATCTTGATGAGACCAAGACCGTGAAGGAAGCTTTGGTAGAGAAAATCGCTGTTATCGGAGAGAATCTTACTATTCGTCGTTTCAAGAAGGTTGCAGCCGAGAATGGTTGCGTAGTTACGTATCTTCATGGCGGCGGACGTATCGGTGTTATCGTAGAGGCACAGACCGATGTTGTCAATGATGCAGTGAAAGAGGCTATGACCAACATTGCTATGCAGGTTGCAGCACTTTCTCCTAAGTATGTTAATGCCAGCGAGATCAGCGCTGATTATATCGAGCATGAGAAAGAAATTCTCCGTGCACAGATCATGAACGATCCTAAGGAGTCCAGCAAACCTGAGAAGGTTATTAATGGTATGATTGAGGGACGTGTTAAGAAAGAGTTAAAGGAGATCTGTCTGGTAGATCAGGTTTACGTAAAGGCAGAGGATGGAAAGCAGACCGTTGGTCAGTATGTTGCACAGGTTGCGAAAGAGCAGGGTGCAAATCTGTCTGTTAAGAGCTTTGTTCGCTTTGAGACCGGTGAAGGCATCGAGAAGAAGGTTGATGACTTCGCAGCAGAAGTTGCAGCACAGGCTGGATTATAAAAAGAAATTTTTAGTCCGGGATCATTTTGGTCCCGGATTTTTTTTGACATGTGCCTGATGGAATATGTCTATATGAAGTTCTTCTTATTATCCCAATGCATAAGAGAGAAAGGATGAGAGACAAAGACAATGGGTGGATTTTTTGGAGTGGCATCGAATGAGGATTGCGTGTTTGATTTGTATTTTGGGATTGACTATCACTCCCATCTTGGAACAAGACGTGGCGGAATGACGGTTTATGGTGAGAATGGTTTTAGCCGTGCGATTCACAATATTGAGAATGCACCATTTCGAACCAAATTTGATAAAGATATGCAGTCCATGAAGGGACACATGGGAATCGGATGTATTTCGGATTACGAGGCGCAGCCATTAATTATCCGTTCACATCATGGAACCTATGCCTTATCGACGGTGGGAAAGATTAATAACACAGACGAGCTGATTCAGATGCTTTTTGATCAAGGGCATGTTCATTTTCAGGAAATGAGTACCGGTGAAGTGAACGCGACAGAGCTTGTTGCAGCATTGATTAACCTCAAGGCGAATCTGATTGAGGGAATCAGCTTTGTGCAGGAGGTTGTTGATGGCTCTATGTCCTTGCTGTTATTGAATCAGGCTGGCATCTATGCTGCCAGAGATAAAATGGGGCGGACACCTGTTGTAATAGGTAAGAAAAAGGAAGGCTTTTGCGTATCCTTTGAAAGCTTTGCCTACAAAAATCTGGGTTATCATGACTATAAGGAGCTTGGTCCCGGGGAGATTGTTGTCATAACTGAGAAGAACTGTATCACACTGAAGCATCCGGGAGATGAGATGAAAATCTGTACGTTCCTCTGGGTTTATTACGGTTATCCGGCAAGCTCTTACGAGGGAATCAGCGTAGAACAGATGCGCTATAACTGTGGTGCAATGATGGCGAAACGCGATAACGTGAAGCCGGATATCGTGGCGGGAGTACCGGATTCCGGCACGGCGCATGCAGTCGGATATGCAAATGAGTCGGGAATACCATTTTCCAGACCCTTTATCAAATATACGCCCACCTGGCCCAGATCCTTTATGCCTACGGTACAGAGCAAGCGTAACCTGATTGCAAAGATGAAAATGCTTGCAGTGAATGATCTGATTGAAGACAAGAGTATTCTACTTATTGACGATTCTATTGTGCGGGGGACTCAGCTTAGAGAGACAACCGAGTATTTATATGAAAGCGGAGCAAAGGAGGTACATATCCGTCCGGCATGTCCGCCGCTCTTATATGGATGTAAGTATCTTAATTTTTCCCGCTCTGCCTCTGAGATGGATCTGATTGCAAGACGTGTGATCGAGAGACTGGAGAATGGAAATGTGACAGAAGAAATTCTGCAGGAATATGCGGATCCGGAAAATGAAAAATATGAAAAAATGGTAGAGGAGATTTGCAAGGAATTGAAGTTTACTTCACTTCGATTTAATCGCCTGGATGATATGCTTGAGGCAACCGGACTGGATGTATGCAAGCTGTGCACATACTGTTGGAACGGAAAAGAATAGAAGATGGATCGTATATTTCGATATGAGATTACAGAGAAAGAAGCAGGGATGAAGATCTGCAGCTTTCTCAAACAGCAGGGCTTTTCTTCGCAGAATCTGATTGAACTGAAGAAGAGACCGGATGTTGTTCTGATAGATGGGGAGTCGGTTTATTTAAACCGGCTCCTTCAAGTAGGAGAAAGACTGACCGTTCATGTTGTTGAGACAGGAACAAATGTGAAAACGATACCGAGAGAATGGCCGTTGTCCATTATATATGAAGATCAGGATATTCTTGTCGTTAATAAGCAGGCCGGGATGCCCATTCATATATCCATGCGAAACTATGATAATAGTCTCGCCAATGCTTTGGCATGGTATTACAGAGAAGAGAAAACGCCTTTTGTCTTTCGGTGTAGTAATCGTCTGGACCGAGATACCTCGGGACTTACGATTGTGGCGAAGAATATGGTGAGTGCAGCAATTCTGGGACAAATGGTTGCTGCAAAGGCGCTGGGAGGATTAGAGGCGGCTGGAATAAGCAGGGAATACCTTGCTATTGTGAGGGGAAAAGTAGAACCTGAGAAGGGGATTATTGATGCACCGCTTGCCAGAAAGGATGGTTCCGTCATCGAGCGAATCGTGGATTATGAGCAAGGCGAGAAAGCGATTACGCATTACCGGGTGCTGATGTATCGTGAAGGGTTCAGCCTTGTGTCCCTGCAATTAGAGACAGGCAGAACACACCAAATTCGAGTCCATATGAAGCATATCGGTTATCCGCTTATCGGCGATTATCTGTACAATCCTGATATGGATAAAATTGGACGCCAGGCATTACATGCATGGAGAATGTGCTTTTTACATCCGATTACAAAAGAAAAAATGGAATTGGAGGCACCGCTTCCGGAAGATATGTGCCGTGTCCTGGGAGTAGAACCATCTCGTTGGAAAATGGAATTGTGCATATAATTTACAAAATTCTGTTGACACCCTTCGGGGAATCTGATACAATAAGTCTTGCTTGCAGAAGTGGTGGAATTGGCAGACGCGCAGGCTTCAGGTGCCTGTGGTAGCAATACCGTGTGGGTTCAAGTCCCATCTTCTGCATGAAAAAGACTCCGATTTTTCGGAGTCTTTTTATTATACCTGTTTGTTGTAGATTGTATTGTCCATAATTTTGTCCAGATAATTGCCGCTTGCAGTGTAGGAACTCTTTGTGCTTGCATTTGAGCTAGCGGTAGAGTAAATGAAAGAAGCCTTGGAGCGGACTGTAGATGCGTAGGAACCGCCACCTGTAAACAACGTCTGAAGAGTATTAATATCGGCTTTCTCCAGAATCTCTTTATCTACACTGAGTGTATTGTCCTTTCCGATTGTGATACCGACCTTGGACAATAATTTCTCATTTTTTTCTGTTGCATTTTGCATATTCAATGTGAGACGAAGAACACGATCCGTACCATCATCAGCTATTGTGTCGATAGCACTGTTATAGCTCTTGACAAAAGCAGAAACAGCATCATAGATAGCATCTCTATCATAATCCTCGACCTGAATTTCATTGCCGTTTTCGTCTTTCTTAACGAGGGTCTTCTTAGTAAATAGAGAAGGGTCTGATAAGTGATCCGTAGCTTCAGCCAGAGAACTGGCAGCTTTTTTCACATTTGTTGCCTTCTCATCAGCCTTTGTATCAGAAGCTGAGGAGCCGGACGATTTGGAGGAAGCATTTGCTCCTGTTTCTTTATAATATGCTTTCAGTAATTTTCCATAGCTTCCATTCTTAAGAGAAGCATAATCGGAAAGCAGCATATCGGTGGAACCATTGGAAGACATGCTTCCAAGTAAAGTGGACACAGGATTGAAATTGTTGTTGATTATACTCATATTATTCTACTCCTTGAATTAATGGCGGCATCCGTGCCTATAACAATTCTTAACTATAGTATCGGCGTAAAAGCTTTTTTTCGCAAGACTGTTTTGCACATTTTAGCATTACTTTTTTGCTTAAATTTTTGCACAAATGTGAAAATTTGTGTTGACATTATAAATGGGAGATGATATTATACTACTTGCGACATGACATGGGTCATGGTTGGCATGCGGAAGTGTCGGAACTGGCAGACGAGCAAGACTAAGGATCTTGTAAGCATTGCGCTTGTGTGGGTTCAAGTCCCATCTTCCGCAGTGAAAAAAGCCTCAGGTGGAAACCTGAGGCTTTTCTTTTTCCGCACCGAACATAGACTAACATGGAAATGGTTTGAAAATAGTATTATAATGTTATAAGAAAATGACCGTATGTTTCTAAGCGTATTGCAAATGCTATAGAAAAGAAAGAAAAGAGGAATTTACTGTGAATTATTATGAACGAGCCCTGGAATTAAAGGACGAAATTATTGCAAGCAGAAGAATTTTCCATACCAATGCCGAAGTCGGACTGAATATGCCGAAAGCAAAGGCCTATGTTATGGAGCAATTGAAAGCTTATGGAATAGAGCCGCAGGAATGTGGACATGGTGTTATGGCGACAATTGGCAAGGGTGGAAAATGTATTTTGCTGCGAGCCGATATGGACGCGCTTCCCATGCCGGAGGAAAGCGGAGAGAAATTTGCATGTCCAACAGGAACCGAGGCACATGCATGTGGTCATGATTTTCACGCAGCAATGCTTCTGACGGCAGCAAAAATGTTAAGAGAGAACGAAAGCGAGCTGAATGGCACGGTGAAGCTGATGTTTCAGCCGGCGGAGGAAACCTTTGAGGGGAGTCGTGATATGATTGCAGCAGGAATTTTGGAGAATCCTACTGTCGACTGTGCACTTGCCTATCATGTTTCGCCGGGACAGATGCCAATTGGACTTGTGATGTATAACAGCAAAAATACCATGATGTTTTCTGTAGATGGGTTTCGAATAAATATTCAGGGAAAAGGAGCACATGGGGCTTATCCGCATGCGAGTGTAGATCCAATCAATATAGGTGTGCATATTCACATG
The DNA here is from genome assembly GCA_945643825.1 of uncultured Lachnospiraceae bacterium. GTDB lineage: Bacteria > Bacillota > Clostridia > Lachnospirales > Lachnospiraceae > UMGS2037. The sequence goes on along the minus strand of CALZEZ010000090.1, from coordinate 17 downwards.
GCATTGCAGGAGATGAT
>CALZEZ010000089.1 GCA_945643825.1 uncultured Lachnospiraceae bacterium | reverse complement strand
GTAGTAATAATATCATAGGCATCTACTCCAAGTGTCACCTCCGATTTGGTAGCCAGCAGGCTCGGATCATCAACCAGTTCTTTCTTGATCTGAAAATTGTAGGCTGTAATCTGGTAGTAGGCAGCCTTGTTAATCGTCTTATCCGGATTTAATGACAAATCAAATTGTCCGCCTTCTATTTTACCACCGGTAAACAGCCAGGTTCCCGCATCCCCGCCTGAGGTAAAGCCTTCCTGAAGAATCTTGTTAAAGCTCTGGGAAAAGCAGCGAAGCCATTCATTCATCTGCTGCATATAATAAGGAATTCCCTGATAATCATAGGCGTTACCAATCTGTGCGGTCTGCCCTACCACATTGCCTCCGATGGTGCTGTCCGACTTATTGTCATTTATCACAAAGGTATAGGTTCCGCTTGCTTCATCAAAAGTCCATCTGTCATAAACATAGGATCTGCTTCCCACATCCAGAACTCCGCTAGCCGGAAGCGATGCCTTATTTAAATCCAACAGGTTCTCATCCCCCGGCTGCATCACAAGCTTATGTGTGTTTCCTGCATCCGGTGCTACCTCCAGCACTTTCCCATGGAAATAAAAGCTGTTGTTGCCATCCCGCATCTCGATCAAGCCCTGCAGCTTTCCGCCGATTGATGGATTGGTCATGGTAAATACATTTCCATTTGTCCACTGAAGTTCATACAGTCCGTCCGCGTCTGTCTGGTTGAGCCTTGCCTCTCTGGTTGTGCATTCTAGCTGTTGATATACCTGCGAATCTACCAATGTCTGCCCGCCGGCAATCTTAACCAGAAATCTTGTGCCACCGGTCGCCCGTTCCGGATCATTCGGATCCATAAGAGGGCTCTCCGATGTCTCCACCTGCACCAGCTCAGAGAGCTGATCGACCAGATTATCCCGCTTATCCCGCAACACATTTGCTGTTGTACCGGTCATCTCAATAACATTGATCTGTTGATTCAGTGTCGCAATGGAGCTGGCGATTGAATTGATGGAATCAACGGTAAGCTTAATCTCATCATTGATATCCTTCTGAATCTCCGTGAGATCGCCTGCCATCGTATTAAAATATTCTGCCATACCCGATGCGGACGAGATAAAATCCTGCTTGACGGGGTTGGAATTTGCACCATTCGTAATAATACTCTGCAATTTATTGGCAATATCTCCAAACAATGTAGAAAAACCTGTTTTTCCATCGTCCTTGAGATATTGCTGCACCTGCATCTGATAGTATTCCTTGACCTCATAAACTCCTAGCTTCGTCATGTTCGTGCGGTATTTGGCATCATAAAATTCGCTCCGATTGCGCTCAATCGCAATCACGTCCACACCCGCACCGGCGCAACCATATTTTACAAAGGTTCGGAGCGGTGTCTGTGCCTCCTGTACCACCGTCTGGCGACTGTAGCCGGTACTGGATGCATTGGCAATATTATTATTCGTTGTATTAAGCGAAGCATTGGCTGCTCTTAATCCACTGCCTGCTATCGTAAGTCCAAAAAACTGCGAAGGCATTTACAGACCTCCCTTCCCTATAGCATTCCTTAACTGAGTGTGGTAAGCAATCCCTCCAACATATCATTCACCACATTGATATACCGGCTGGATGCATTGTATGCATTCTGGAACATAATCATATACTGCAGTTCCTCATCCGTAGAAACTCCTGCAATCTGCTGTCTCGCTTCATCAATCGAAGAAACGGTATTTTCCTGACTCTCCGAGATTGCCCGGTTGACATACGCCGAATTGGCTACCTGCGTCACAAGGCCATTGTAGTACTGCAGAAAGCTGACCTTGGTAGCCACGTTAGGATTTAAAGTATATCTCTCATCCTGAAATACCTGTGCAAGCTTCTGCGCCGTTTCATAATCCGCCTGATCATCCGCCTTCATCATCGAGAGATTTGTCGGTGAGTCAACATACCAGGGATTTACGATGATATTGGTTGTTGTAAAGCCTTCTGCCGGATCCACCATAACAAACAAAGGTTTATATTGATTCGATGCACTCTCCAACACAGTATTGACTGCCGTGGTCAGACGCTGCATCAGCTGATCAAACTCTGCTTCCACATTCATAATGACCGACTGGGCAATATCCGTATTGTAGGTATTAATATCCGTCGACCCACCCTCTACATCAATATCCTTATAGGTGGCATGCTTGTCACCTCTTGCAAGCAAGGTGGCCTTCAGCTGTCCCACATCAGTATTCATCTGTGTGGAAATCTCCTTCTTCAGGTCGAAGACCTGAGCTCCCGAGATATCCAGATATCTCTCACCTGCATCGTTCGTGCGCCAGTTTGCGGCAAATTTCCAATAAGGTGTTACAAATCCGGTTACCGCATCTGTGGACAGGCCAATTTCATACACCTGATCTCCCTTTAAGAAATCCGTCCCTTCAATCTGAATTGCGACATATCCCTCAACATTCTCGGTGTAGGTCATGTTAACGAGCTTCCCAAGCTCATCCAACAGAAGATCCCGCTGATCTCTTAAGTCATTCGGTGTTTCTATTCCTGCCGCCTGAACTTCAACAATCTGGTCATTTAGAAGTGCAATATCATGTCCGATTGCATTAATCTGATCCACCATTCCGGAAATGGATGTATTTAATTTATTCTGGTAGTCCACAAATCCATCGTACACCGCCTTCGCACGCTCGGTGAGCTGGGATGCGCGTTGCACAAAAAGCCCCTGAACGGTTGCACTGGTCGGATCCTTAACCAACTCCTGAATCGCTGTCCAGAAATTCTCCAGTCCATCAGAGAATTCTTCTCCACTAAATTCACCGAGTAAGGTTTCTACCTCGTCCAACGCATTCGTCGAGGTCTCATAGAACATACTTCTGCCTGATTCTTTTCGGAAGGTTTTGTCCAGGAATACATCTCTGACTGCTCTGGTCTTAGAATATTGGACGCCAAGACCCACTTGTTCATTGGAAATCTTGGCGGTAGATTTTGACAGGGTATTATAGCGCCGCGTATTGTACAGAATCTGCTGTCTGGTGTACCCAACGGTGTTTGCGTTCGTTATATTATGACCTGTCGTATTTAATGAATTTTGACTTGTCTGTAATCCGGATGTTCCAAGATACAGGGAACCCATAAGTGGCATAATGGTCACCTCAACATGCTATTGTTTTGCGTCGAAGCTGCCCTCTCCCATATCCATCGTTGTGCCTGTGTTATATGCACCTCTGTTATAATTAGCAGTTTCCGGCGCTTTTCTGGCTGCCTGCAATAAATTTAAATCAAACTGTACCATCTCAAGTGCATTTTCAATCAGCTCTCTGTTCTGGCGATTGACTCTCTCCACATGGTGTACGGTATCCTTTAATTTATCGTATACCTCTGCCAGCTTTTTTTGTGCCTCCGGCCGCCGCTCTAAGATTCTAATCACATCCGGCAGCCTGATTGTGGTAACATCCCTGTTGATCACTCTCGCAATCTCATCCATCGCCTGTTGCCGATCTTTCTCAAGCTTCTGAACTCGATTTACGATGATTTGTTCCTCATCCGTGATTTGCTCCAATTCCTGCGGCTTCCCTGCCACAATAATCGAAGTCTTCCTCATCGATAATCCCAACAGCTGCTCATATTCTGTGTTCTCTCTTTCCAGAACTAAAACCAGATTTTCAATGATACTTGCCACCGGGACTACCTCTCTTTATCTTCTTATACTTCTTCCATCTTCTGTATCAGTTTGTCTGCAAACGACTCCGCACTAACCTCGTAGGTTCCTGATTGAATCTGTGCCTTAAGTCGTGCAGTAAGCTCCTCCCTGATATCAGGGCTGCTCTTTACTGCCTGTTTCGCAATCTGCATATCCTTTCCCATGCTGGAAAGCTCAAGCTGATCAGAGAAGCTGACGTTCGAAGCTTTCTGCGGCTTGTTTGTTTTCTTATTGTTATATAGCTGCTGAATCTGAGTATAAGCCTCAATACGCATATCTACTCCTCCTTTGAAGCAATCTTGTTATATAACTTATCGGATGGATTCCGCTAAACTTTAGTGAAAAAAACAAAGAAAATGATGATTTGGGATATATTCACAAAAACACCCGTCTGTATTTCCCAGACGGGTGTCAAACCTCACAAAATCATTTATCCGAAAGTCTCTCCGCGCTCACGGCAAAGAAGAGAAGAACTGCAATAGATACTACCATTACAACAATCAAAAGACTCCAGAACGGGTTCTCAGCCTCAATGCTCTGCAATCCGACCTCCTGTGCGAGTCGAAGCTGTGTACTGTCCGTTATCGTTGTCGAGCGAACTCTGTCCAACGTATCCTTACTGCGCACTCCCATCGGAAGCTCTGCTGTAACAACCGTATATTCCGATGCATGAACAAATGTCAGCTCCGCACTGCCATCCTCTGAAATCATTCCGGAATCCACAAAGCACAGCTCTCCGGTTGCCGGATCATAGTAGAACAGATTGGCAAACCACCCCTGCTTTTCCTGCTGCATCGGCAAACAGAGCACTGCATCAAATCCAAAGGGACCGTCATGATACAAGGTCAGATTAAAGCTCTCATTTTCACCGGCAATCTCCTCTACTGTTTTCTCCGGGATTGCATCCCCGCCGACTGCCAGTCCAAAATCTATATCCTGTCCGATATCCTGGGTGAAGCTTTGTCCATTTATTTTCCAGAAAATGCCATCGCCCATATCAAGCACCAGCGTGATATTTTTTCCTGCGATTGCCTGTAGAACGTCAGCAGGAACCACGCTTTGCTCTGACATATCAATCTCGAAGCTGCCCTCGTAAAGCTCGAGTACATCTCCCCAGGGATTCCTTTTAACCGGTTCGCCGGGAAAAGTGCTTTTTTCCTCAGGCCTTTTCTCAGGCGTCGACCGAATCGCTCCAAGTACTTCCTCCAGGGAAACCTGGATCGCGGGTTTTTCCTCCACAGCCGCCGTCTCCGGTTTCGTCTGTATAAGAGGTGTCTGTATGGAAGCAGAAACACCACTGTCCTTATTTCCGGTGTTATCCGCTGTCGCATGTTCGCCTTCATTCTGATTCCCGATGTTGCCGCTTACCGTGCCTTCACCTTCATTCCGGTCTCCGGTGTTGCCGCTTACCGTGCCTTCACCTTCATTCTGGTCTCCGGCATTGCCACTTACCGTGCCTTCAACTTCATTCTGATCTCCGGCATTGCCACTTACCGTGCCTTCACCTTCATTCTGGTCTCCGGCATTGCCGCTTACCGTGCCCTCCGCTTCTTCCCCGGATTCTATCTTATCTCCGGCATCGGTCTCATCATCCATCTGATCATCTCCGCCAATCGTCAGCACATGGATAGCCAGCTTAAGCTCGACATCCGTATACCTCTGTGAAGAAGCAACCACAGTTACTGTTGCACTACCCAGACCCTTGTTTCGAATGTGATAAGAAAGAATTCCTTCATCTGAAACAGAGTAGTTCGTCAGAATACCATTCTTATCCTCGACGTTATCAACCCGATAGTTCGTATCGCCTCTGTCGGATGGGAGTCTCCCGGACCAGTCATAGGTTTCTTTGACATTAGACTTCCACACATGATAGACGTCTACCTTCTGAGGTCCCTGATATACCTTCTGCTCAGAATCATCGGTTATGCTATTGTTTGTTAAATCCGACTCATTGTCTGTTTGCTGCTCTTCTCCTGCATCTGAGGCTTTTTCATCCGATTTTTCTTCATCCGATGTTTTATCATCTGATGTTACTTCATCTGATGGCTTCTCATCCGATGGTTTTTCATTTGAATCATCCTCATCCGCAGTTTCTTTGTCTGTCGTTTCCCCCTGTCCTGCTTCTCCGGAGCTGACCGAATTACCGTAGGCAGCATTACTTCCCTGTTCCATTGCTCTGGTGGGAACAGCTCCAACAGGATTTACGAAAAGACCTATCAACAAAGCAGACAGCAGACATGCCAGAACGCTTCTTAGCCGTCTCATCTTTTCCCCTTTATTCGTATGATAAAGTTTGCCCTATTATTTCCTAATTATAGCGCAGCTCGTTTGGTAACACAATAGCATATTTTTGCATTTTTAACCTTTTTGGTGTAACCATCTGTCACTCATTGCTTTTGAAAACAGATTATAGTAAGATAAATGCAACAAAAAAGATACCACGGAGGTACAACATGTCCAGTCAAATCGAACCTGTCAATTCAAGAAAAGTACGCACATCCCGCATTGCCCCACAGCGTATTGAGGATGCTTCCTACACACATCGCTGCTTTCACAACGGACAATGCTTTCCCGAAAAAAAGACAGGCCGATTGCCTGCCATGGGATGGAACAGCTGGA
>CALZEZ010000088.1 GCA_945643825.1 uncultured Lachnospiraceae bacterium | reverse complement strand
TGCACCCCCTGGATCGATGCAGCAATCACCTGGGTTAAGAAGAACTGCTAACCCTTACCAACTAACGACTCGGAGAATTTATGAATTATATTGTTCTTGATCTGGAGTGGAATCAAAGCAGTACGAAGGAAGAAGAAAAAGAGATTCCCTTTGAGATAATTGAGATAGGTGCTGTCAAGCTAAACGAGGACCGACAGATTCTGTCCCAGTTTAACCAGCTGATTAAGCCGCAGATTTATCCGCGTATGCATCAGATCACCGGTGCCCTGATTCATCTGAAGATGAACGAGCTTCGAAAGGGTGATCCCTTTATCGATGTCATGACGCAGTTTCTGGAATGGTGCGGAAATGATAATATTTTTGTGACCTGGGGACCACTCGATCTCACAGAGCTGCAACGCAATATGCGCTACTATGGAATGGAGCCCCTCGCAGACGGTCCGTTTACCTTCTATGATGCGCAGAAGCTGTTCAGTCTGCACTACGAGGATGGCAAGAGCCGCAGAAACCTCGAGTACGCCATTGACTATCTTCATATAAAAAAGGACATTCCATTCCACCGCGCCTTCAGCGATGCCTACTACACAGCCAAGGTGTTTGCGGCCTTCACCAACCGGGCGGTTTTTGAGAATGTCTCGTATGATACGTTCCATGTTCCCTCCTGCAGGGAGAAAGAGATACATCACCAGTTTGCAACCTATCAAAAGTATATTTCCAGAGCTTTTGCCGACAAGACTGCTGCCATGGAGGATCACGAGGTTGCAAGCTCCAAATGCTATCTGTGCCACCGGAATCTTAGAAAGAAGATCAAGTGGTTTACCAACAACAGCAAAAATTATTTCTGTGCGGCCTATTGCGAGAAGCATGGCTATTTCAAATATAAAGCCAGAATCCGCAGCACGGATTCCGGCAAAATCTACGTTGTTAAGACTGCCCGTATCATCAGTGAGGAAGAGCTCGAGCAGTTAAAGGGTAAAAAGAATCATCAGAACAAAGCTTAGAAATCCACATCGCTGTTGCGACCGTGATATCGTCTGCTTCTCCTGCGACGCTTACGGCTGCGACGGCGTTTTTTTTCAAAAGAAAAAAAGTGGTAATTATCAAGCACGGAGTGGATCGTCATCAGCAGCAGCACGACGCCAACCGCAACCAGAATCCAGAGAATGACTTTCTTGACATTGATGAAGATAGTGCGTCCGTCCTCGCTGCGCCCCGTTGTATAGGTATTCAGGTTTGATACCAGCTGGGAATCAAATTCATAGGTCAGCTTGGTATCCTTCACAAAATCAACCGATGTTTCCCCGACCCGTACTCCATGAAAATCATAGACGATCTCCGCAAGCTTGTCCGGATCTTCCACCTCATAGGAAAGCGTGGAGGTTGTGTCAGACAGCTGTGCCGTTGTCGGCAAAACAACATAATCCTGATGATTTAGCTCCATAATGGGCTTCGAGCTTCCAAGCACATCATTTTTCGTTTCAAAAAAACTTGCCCCGCCTATGGAATATTTTGTTTCATTGTCCGCAATATTTACCTTCTGAAAATTGTTGAAGCCATATTCAAACAGGGAAATCGTGTCCTGATACTGCTCGGGCGTGTCTTCCTTTAGTACCACACAGATGAGCTTCATGCCGTCCTTTTCAGCACAGGAGACAAGTGTCGAATGCGCCTGATCGGTGTATCCGGTCTTTCCACCTACATAGTACTCATAAGGGATCTCGTTCTTAATGATCTTATTCGTCGTATTCTCCCAGATCTCATCGGGCTGCTTAGGTGAAGGAAGCAGATGAACCTGACGCATACCTGCTATTTTGGCAAGGAGCTCGTTTTTGAAAAACTCTCTTGCAATTAATGCCAGATCGTAGGCGGAGGTGTAATGATTCTCATCATGCAGTCCGTTGGTATTGGCAAAATGCGAATCCACACAGCCAAGCTCCTTTGCGCGGTCATTCATTTTCTGTACAAACAAACTCTCACTGCCGCAGATGTGCTCTGCGACACCATTGGCTACCTCGTTGGCAGAAATGATCAGAATGCATTTCAGGCAATCCTCGATGGAGAGCTGCTGCCCCGGGTCAATTCCGGCGTTGGAGCCGTCTGAGGGCACACTGAACACAGCCTCCTCGGAAAAGGTCACGATCTCGTCCATCGCGCAGTTTTCCGCGGCAAGCATACAGGTCAGAATCTTCGTCGTACTCGCCGGATATAGAGACTCGTGGATATTTTTTGCATACAAGATCGTCCCTGTTCCTGCTTCCATCACAATCGCGGCCTGTGCCGCAATCTCGGGTCCCTCGGGCCAGTCCGTAATCTCATTCGACTCTACCGGAAGCTCATAGCGCGCCTGTCTCTGCTCCTCCCTCGTTCCCTCATTCAGCGAATCTGCAAAGGCCTGCATCGGAAGAGCAATAATTGAAAGGAAAGCAAGCGTTACGGCAAGAATCCATCTCATCCTATTCAATTGATGATTTGCTTTTCTATTCATATTCCTATCATACACTATTTTTGTCCCAATCCAACCTTTTTTTTGCGAAAGATTTATTGTATGATGTTGGTAGCTTCAAAAGGGAGGAGACCAACATGCGACTTAAAAATGTGCCCGGTGCAAGAGAGGCAATCGCCGAAAGCACCTTTTGTATACAGGAGGACAGACAGCAGGAGCTAAAGGGTCACTGGCAGTCTGTTTTTCCGGAAAAGCAGCCCCTGCACATCGAAATCGGAATGGGAAAGGGGCAGTTTCTCTACGGAATGGCACTTGCTCACCCAGATATTAATTACCTTGGAATCGAAAAGTATTCAAGTGTCCTACTCCGTGCGATTCAGAAAATGGAAGCGGCGCCACTGCCAAACCTTCGCTTCTTACGCATGGATGCAGAGGAGATCTGCAACGTATTTGCACCCGGCGAGATCGACCGGATCTATCTGAATTTTTCGGATCCGTGGCCAAAGGACCGGCACGCCAAGAGGCGGCTTCCGTCCAGACAGTTTCTGGCAAGGTACGATCAGATTCTGGCAAAAGCCGGAGTTATCGAGTTTAAGACAGACAATCAGGGGCTTTTTGATTTCGCCCTGGAGGAATTAGAGCCTGCCGGGTGGACTCCACTTCTTGTGACAAGGGATCTCCACTCTGATCCGGAGGCCAGCGAGGGCAATATCATGACGGAGTATGAGGAGAAGTTTTCCGCTATGGGAAATCCGATCTATAAGTATATTATTAAGCGGTAGGAAGATAGCGCATGATGAGTTTGTATTGATATGTTTGCATTATGTAAACCATTTTTGAAATATGAAGCGATTTGTCCGAATTCGTGAAATGGTATCATAACAGCATCCTAAACAAGAGGCGCAGTCCTTATGGGCTGCGCCTCTGACAATTCATTTTTAGATTAGTCTCTTACCGTCACAGCAAGATGAAGAATGCTGTTCTTCGGAATCGTGAAGCTGATCGTGTTATCCTTGATGCTGCAGGAATCGAAGCTCTCCTTCTTGACCGTCTCGGGTGCATCAAAGGTATTATGTGCATGAACCTCTCCGGTCAGGATCTCACCTGCTACGCTCTCGATTGCAGACTCAGCGAATACGGACTCAACCGCATAATCCTCGCTCATCGAAAGATTGGTGATCGTCACATGAATCTTTCCGTCCTTGCCAAGGGATACAGACTCGCTTAAGTTCGGAACCTTATTCTCTCCGGTACCGATCTCCACTGTCTCAATGGAGCTCTCTAACAGTTCTGCATCCTGATGTGCCTTGTACATGTCGAATACATAATAGGTCGGTGTCTTCACCATCTTATCACCCTCAGTCAGAATCACAGACTGAAGAACATTGACCATTTGGGCGATATTTGCCATCTTGACACGATCACAATGTTTATTGAAAAGATTTAAGTTGATGCCGGCAACAACCGCATCACGCATTGTGTTCTGCTGATACAAGAAGCCCGGATTGGTTCCATCCTCAACATCGTACCAGGTACCCCACTCATCAATAATCATGCCGATATTCTTGTCAGGGTCATACTGATCCATGATCGCACCATGCTGCTTGATCAGGGTCTCCATGTAAAGTGTTTTCTTCAGGGTCTGGTAATACAGATCCTCGTCAAACTCAAGTGCCTTGCCCTTTACCTTCCAGTCAAGCGGAACGGTATAATAGTGTAGGGACAGACCATTCATGAAGCCATGGAACTCCTTGGGTGCATTGGAATGGGTCGTGCGAAGCACCTCTGCCGTCCAGTTGAAATCTCCTGCATTTGCACCGCAGGCAATCTTCTTTAAGTGGGAATCATGCTTGTAGTCGCGCACATAGGTCTGGTATCTGCGATACAGATTTCCATAGTAATCCGGATTCATGTTACCGCCACAGCCCCAGTTCTCGTTACCAACTCCGAAGAAGTCCACACTCCAGGGGTCGGGATGTCCGTTCTTTGCACGAAGATCTGCCATCGGGGATACCCCTTCAAAGGTCATGTACTCTACCCACTCACTCATCTCCTGAACTGTGCCGCTTCCCACGTTGCCATTTATGTAGGTCTCACAGCCAAGCTGCTCACAAAGCTCCATGAACTCATGTGTACCAAAGCTGTTGTCCTCTACGACACCGCCCCAATGGGTGTTGATCATCTTCTTTCGAGTCTCCTTCGGACCGATTCCATCCCTCCAGTGATACTCGTCTGCAAAGCATCCGCCCGGCCAGCGAAGTACCGGCACCTGAATCTCCTTCAGCGCCTCCACAACATCCTTACGCATTCCGTTTACATTCGGAATCTCAGAATTCTCGCCAACATAGAGTCCCTCATAGATACATCTTCCCAGATGCTCACTGAAATGACCCTGCAGCTCCTTATTGATGTGTCCCTTCTTTACCTTCGGGTTAACATATAGTTTTGCCATACCATTCTCCATTCCGCAGACGCTATTGCGTCAGCATATTATTTCCTAAAGTTTCCCATTGTTTAAATTAGTTTAGATTTTTCTAAAATATTAAACTAAAATCTAAACTACATACCATTACAATACAACCAGTACACACAAAAGTCAACTTATTTACACAAAATCTTCGCGCATCGGGCTAAAAATATCGAGAAGGATTCCTTCCTTCAGACATACACAGCCATGCTCGATTCCGTCCTTTTTCAGCATGCTGTCTCCGGCCTTCACGATTCGCTTCTCTCCGGCAACCGTAAACTCAAATTCGCCGGACACCACGTAGGTGATCTGGGTGTGCGGGTGATGGTGCAGTGCTCCGATCGCGCCCTCCTGAAAGTGGTTCTCCACGCACATAACCTCGTCAGTGTAGGCAAGAACCTTGCGGGTCACCCCCTGCGCTGCCTGCTCCGCTTCTACATCCTTCGAAAAAACAAAAATCTGATCCTTCATTTTCCTAATTTTGCTCCTCATCTGTTATTATTTGTTCGATCGCATCCATATGATCACCGCAGTATTTTTCGTAAACGCCCGCCATTGCGGCTTGAAATCTCTCCTTTTCCTCCGGAGACAATTCAATGATCCTGGCACCAAGCTCCGTCACATGGTCTCGGGACTGTTTCTCCTGAATCTTCCAGAGCTCTCTCTCATAAAGTGCGGACTCTACCGCGCACTGTGCGATGAGACTTTGATCCTCCCCGGAAAGCTTTGCCCAGGTATATTTCGAGCAGATCTGCATCTCGGGAACTCTTGTATGCTCATCAATCGAAAAATAGGGTGCCACCACATAATGATTCATCGACTCATACGATGGAAAATTGTTCTCTGCGCCGTCTACGAGGCCTCGCTCCAGATAGGAATAGACCTCCTCGTAGCTGATCTTGACCGCCTTCGCACCGAGGGCTCCGATAACATCCACCATCAAATCTGACTCCTGCACACGGATCGTCATGTCCTTGATGTCCTCCAGGCGGGTAATCGATCGGTCCGTACAATAGAAGCTTCTGGCTCCCGCATCGTACCAGGAAAGTCCCACAAGATCCACCTTTTCCACGCAGTTTAAGAAGCGCCTTCCTACCTCGCCGTCAAGAATCTTCCACATATGTGCGGCATTTCGATACAGGTAGGGCATCTGCAATACATTTAGCTCCGGCTCAAACTCAGCAAGCTGGGAGAGGGATACTCTGGCAAAATCAATTCCGCCATACCGCATCTGACGGATGACCTCATTCTCATTTCCCTTCTGGCCATCGTTGTATACCAGAATCTGAATCCGCCCTGCCGAGCGCTCAAAGACAAGATCAGCAAAATATTGCGCTGCCTTCGCCGCCGGATGCTCGCCCGGCTGATTCTCCGCATAAGTAAAGACATACTCGGGCACCGAATCGAGCTTTTTCCCGTGACGAATCCCTATG
>CALZEZ010000087.1 GCA_945643825.1 uncultured Lachnospiraceae bacterium | reverse complement strand
GAGGTAGAGAAAACACCGGAGAAACCGGTGCAGAAGGTACCGGAGAGAAAGAGTGAGGGGTTTGCGAAGAGGATGGATGCGTTAAAGGCTGCGGATGAGAATGCGATTATTACGGCAGGAATGAAGATCACCGGAGATATCAATTCCGATGGTTCCATGGATTTATTGGGAACAGTGGTTGGAAATATCACTATTTCGGGAAAATTGAATGTGACCGGTTCCATACAGGGAAATTCCAAGGCATATGAGATATTTGCGGATAATGCCCGCATCAATGGAGAAGTCGTATCGGAGGGATCGGTTAAGATTGGACAGTCCTCTGTTATCATCGGTAATATCTCTGCGATGAGTGCTGTGATTGCCGGGGCAGTAAAGGGTGATATTGATGTTCATGGTCCGGTCATTCTGGACGCATCTGCAATCGTGATGGGAAACATTAAGTCTAAATCTGTTCAGATTAATAATGGTGCGGTGATCGAGGGTATGTGTTCCCAGTGCTATGCCGATGTTAATCCGACATCTTTCTTTGAAGATTTAAAGAAAGCAGGTAAATAGTATGAAGCGTGTTCTTTTAAAGTTAAGTGGGGAAGCACTTGCGGGAGAGAAGAAAACGGGATTTGATGAGCCGACAGTTCGTGCGGTTGCCATGCAGGTAAAGCAGCTGGTAGACGATGGAATTCAGGTTGGTATTGTAATCGGTGGAGGAAATTTCTGGAGAGGGCGCACCAGCGAGAACATTGACCGTACGAAGGCAGACCAGATAGGAATGTTAGCTACTATCATGAACTGCATCTATGTGTCGGAGATATTCAGAAGTGTTGGGATGATGACAAATATTCTGACACCTTTTGAATGTGGCTCCTTCACCAAGCTTTTTTCTAAGGATCGTGCCAATAAGTATTTTGCAAAGAACATGGTAGTGTTTTTTGCAGGTGGTACCGGTCATCCATATTTCTCAACTGACACAGGAGTAGTGCTTCGAGCCATTGAGGTGGAGGCTGATGCAATCCTTTTAGCCAAGGCAGTTGACGGAGTGTATGACAGTGATCCGAAGACAAATCCGGCTGCTGTCAAATACGATGAGATATCGATTGATGAAGTGATTGCGAAGAATCTTCAGGTTGTGGATATGACAGCCTCCATTCTTGCAAGAGATAACAAGATGCCGATGTTAGTATTTGGATTAAATGAAGAAAACAGTATCGTGAATGTGATAAAGGGCGAATTTCATGGTACGAGAGTAATCGTATAAAGGAGAAATGATTATGGATCAGAGAGTAGCGCATTATGATGAGAAGATGCAGAAAGCAATTGATTTCCTGGTTTCTGATTTTGCAACAATCCGGGCAGGAAGAGCGAATCCACACGTGCTTGACAAAATACGTGTCGATTATTACGGAACACCGACCCCGATTCAGCAGGTTGGCAATGTTACGGTTCCGGAGCCTCGTATGATTCAGATTGCACCTTGGGAGAAGAGTCTGATTCGGGAAATCGAGAAAGCAATCCAGATGTCCGATCTCGGAATCAATCCGACAAATGATGGCAATGTGATCCGGTTGGTTTTCCCGGAGCTTACGGAGGAGCGCCGTAAGGAGCTCGTAAAGGACGTAAAGAAGAAGGGTGAGGATGGCAAGGTTGCGATTCGTAACATCCGCCGTGATGGTAACGATGCGTTCAAGAAGCTTGCGAAGGAAGAGGTTTCTGAGGACGAGATTAAAGATTTGACGGATGTCTTACAGAAGCAGACGGATAAATATATTAAAAAAATTGATGAACTGATTGAGGAAAAATCAAAAGAGATCCTTACCGTTTAGTTTCATAAAACGTATGCAGGAGGGGCAGACGGATGAAATTTTTATCTGGGTGTCCCTCTCTTTCTATGAAAGGAAATGTGGCAGTTATGGATGCACCAAAACATGTAGCAATCATATTGGATGGAAACGGCAGATGGGCAAAGGCAAAGGGAATGCCCAGGAATTATGGTCATATTCAGGGGGCAAAGGCAGTAGAGGATGCCTGCGAGTATGCCTGGAATATGGGAGTGGAATATCTGACGGTCTATGCTTTTTCAACGGAAAACTGGAATCGTCCGGACGAGGAAGTATCAGCCCTTATGAATTTACTTCGCGATTACATGAAAAACAGTATTAAGCGTGCAATGAAAAATAATATGTGTGTGCGCGTGATTGGTGATAAGACGAAGTTAGACCGGGATTTGAAGGAGAGTATCGCTAAGCTTGAGGAAATGACAGCAAAGAATACCGGTCTCCATTTTCAGATAGCGATTAATTATGGAGGTCGTGATGAACTGACCCGTGCGGTACGAAAGCTGGCTGGACAGGTGGAACAGGGAGAACGCACGCCGGACAGTATTGATGAGGCTGCCATTGAGTCAGCACTTGATACAGCGGGATTGCCGGCTCCGGATCTTTTGATACGTACCTGTGGAGAACAGAGAATTTCCAATTTTCTGTTGTGGCAGTGTGCATATACGGAATTCTATTTTACAGACGTTGCATGGCCCGATTTTAATAAGCAGGAATTAGCGCGTGCCATAGAAGCGTATAATCATAGAGAGCGACGTTTTGGAGGTCTGAGGAAATAATGTTTAAAACAAGACTGTTGAGTGGAATTGGCTTAGTTCTTGTGTCGTTGGGAACAATCTTATATGGTGGTTTGGCACTTGCAGGCATTTTGCTTCTTATTTCCTGTCTGGGTTTTCTGGAGCTTACAAAGGCGTGTAATATTCATGGAGAGGATGAGGGAAAGAGAAAGAATTCACTGGAGATTGCCGGTTTGCTCGCGATCATAGCATATTATGCCGGGCTCTATGGAGGGCTTGATAATGTTTATCTTGTTATGATTGTGGTGCTTGCCTTTATTGCAACTCTGTTTGTGTATGTGTTCAGCTATCCGAAATATCATTCGGATCAGGTGATGAGTGCCTTTTTTTCCTATTTGTATGCGCCTGTGATGCTTTCCTTCATTTATCTGACAAGATATCTGGAGCAGGGCTTTTATGTGGTGTGGTTGATTTTTATCGCATCCTGGGGGTGTGATACCTGCGCATATTGTGTAGGTATGCTGTGGGGAAAGATGTTTGGCAATCACAAGATGGCGCCGAAGCTTTCTCCGAAAAAGTCAATTGAGGGAGCTGTCGGTGGTGTGATAGGTGCTGCACTTTTAGGAATGCTATATGCGGAGATTCTGGTGCAGAATCAGGCTGTCAGCCAGAATGTAATATGGATATTTGCATTGCTTTGTGCAATCGGAGGCTTGATTTCCATGGTGGGAGATCTTGCGGCATCTGCAATCAAGCGCAACCATGACATCAAGGATTACGGGCATTGTATTCCGGGTCACGGCGGTATTATGGATCGCTTTGACAGTGTGATCATCACAGCTCCGATTATTTATTTTCTGACAGTCTGCTTTATGTAGGAAGAAAGTGTGGGTTTGGCATATGAAAAGAATTGCGATATTGGGATCGACAGGATCCATCGGGACACAGACGTTAGAGATTGTGAGAAATAACCCTGATTTGGAGGTTGTTGCGCTCGCTGCAGGGAACAATGTGGAGCTCATGGAAAAACAGATCCGGGAGTTTCATCCGAGTGTGGTATCCATGCAGACGGAAACAGCAGCCAAGGATTTGTCGCAAAGGATTTCGGATCTAAGCGGGGTGCGTGTCTGTTATGGAATGGATGGCTTATTAGAGGTGGCAGTGATTCCGGACAGCCAGGTATTAGTGACCGGTATTGTGGGGATGATAGGGATAAGACCGACCGTAGCGGCCATAGAAGCAGGCAAGGATATTGCACTTGCCAATAAAGAGACGTTAGTGACGGCGGGGCATATCATCATGCCACTTGCGGCAAAGCACGGTGTGGCTATTCTGCCGGTAGACAGTGAACATAGTGCGATCTTTCAGTCCATGAATGGAGAAAACAGGAATCGTGTGAGCAAAATACTGCTGACGGCATCCGGAGGACCCTTCCGGGGAAAGAAGCGCGAAGAGCTTGCTGCGATGACTGTGGAGGATGCACTAAAGCATCCCAATTGGTCGATGGGAAAGAAAGTGACAATCGATTCGGCTTCTCTGTGCAATAAGGGACTGGAAGTGATGGAGGCAAGATGGTTGTTTGATGTGGAGCTTTCCCGGATTCAGGTGGTGGTTCATCCGCAGAGTATTATTCACTCCATGGTGGAATATGTGGATGGCGGTATCATGGCGCAGCTAGGCACACCGGATATGAAGCTTCCGATTCAATATGCATTATTCTATCCGGATCGTCGCCCGATGGAAGGAAAGAGAGTTGATTTCTTTGAGCTCGGAAGGCTGACCTTTGAGGAGCCTGACCTGGAGACGTTTCAGGGGCTGGCACTTGCGCTGAGAGCTGCCCGTACAGGCGGAAGTCTTCCGACTGTATTCAATGCAGCCAATGAGAAAGCGGTTGCCTTGTTTTTGGAAAAACGGATCCGTTTCCTGGAGATTCCGGAGGTCATCGGCACAGCGATGGAGGCTCACCATACGATAGATAATCCTACAATAGAGCAGATTCTTGCGGCAGAGCAGGAGACATATGAAAGGATTGAAGGAAGATTTCATAGATAGTAAGGGAGAATTCTTGTGTTAATTACTATAATTTTGTTTATTATTATTTTCAGTGTAATCGTTCTTTCTCACGAGCTGGGGCACTTTCTGATAGCGAGAGTCAGTGGAATCCGCGTAAAGGAGTTTTTTATTGGAATAGGTCCCAAGCTTTTTAAGCTTCAAAGAAAGGATACCGAGTACAGTATCAAGCTGCTTCCGTTTGGCGGTGCCTGCGTTTTTGATTCGGAGGATGCAGCAGATAAGGAGAAGGGAGAAGCTCCGCAGGAGGGTTCCTTTCAGGCGGCAAATGTGTGGGCAAGAATTGCAACGGTTTCGGCTGGTCCCATTTTTAATTTTATCCTTGCTTTTTTTCTGTCACTGGTGATCGTGGCGGCCTGTGGCGTAACCAAACCGATCGTCGCGCAGGTATCGGATGGTGGGGCGGCACAGGCAGCTGGAGTCCTGGCTGGAGATGTGATCCGACGGGTGGACGGAAAGCGGATTCATCTGTTTAGTGAATTCAGTATGTATGTAGGACTCAATAATGGCAAGGAGATGACGTTAGAAATACTTCGTGATGGAGAGAAGAAGCTTCTGAATATCACTCCGGTCTATGATGAGGCGGATGCAAGGTATTATATCGGCATCCGGAGTGGTGCACCTGAAGCGGTAAAGGGACTTGAGCTTTTTGCTTATGGCGCCTATGAAGTGAAATACTGGGTTGACTTAACCTTCAAAAGCATAGGAATGTTGTTTAGCGGGCAGGCTTCTGTCAAAGATCTGGGAGGACCTGTTGCAATTGCTCAGACGGTTGGAGAGACCTATGAAGCGGTAGCACCCGCCGGTTTTGTGACAATTGTTCTTAACATGATGAATCTGATTGTTCTTCTGGCTGTGAATCTTGGGATCATCAATCTGCTCCCTCTTCCAGCATTGGACGGAGGGCGTTTGCTGTTTCTCTTTATTGAGGTTGTTCGTGGCAAGCCCGTGTCTCCGGAGAAGGAGGGCTTTGTTCATTTGATTGGAATGGCTGCTTTGGTTCTTTTGATGGTTGTTGTTATGTACAATGATATTGTACGATTGTTTACGGGTGGATTTTAGAATTATTTAATATTTGCATACATTGTAATGTGCTGTGCTTTGTGATAGTGTTTTATTACAAGGCACAGCAGTTTTTTTCTGTTATTTTCTTTGAGCGGTTCGCTCATGATTTCCACAACAAATTATTAAATAAGGAGGATGAATTTGGGGGATGGTAAAAAAACTATATTCGGGAACTCGTCTGCAGTGGGAGCATACGTACCTGCTGTTAGGGCAGATGGGGAAGAGCCTGGAGGGAAGACAGGTCTTTCTGGCACTTATGTTAAAGCGTAGAGAGGAGATGGAATGGGGAGAACCGGTTATTGTGAAAGTGACACAATCTGACAGTATCCGATTGATGCCTGCAGTTACGGAGAGATGCTGCCTGGAATGTCTTTCCCATGTAGGAATTCCAAATCTGATTGAAACCTACCGGGGAGAGGGTTACTATGGAATTGCACAGACGCTGATGCCGGGCTATTCCATCAAGGAGTGGCTTGGAATGGGAAAGATGCTTTCGGGGGAGCAGTTCTTTCAGATTGTGCAAGGATTGGGAGAGATATTGATTTATCTGCATAGCCTGGATACGCCCATTGTTTATCGGGATCTTAAACCGGAGCATGTTTTGTGGGATCAGAAGGGGCAGGTATCTCTTGTGGATTTCGATGGGGCAGCATTTCTTGATAGTCGGGGTGTGATCGTGGGCAATCAGGCATATAGTGCGCCTGAGCTTTTTGCAAGACCGCCTAAGGGCATCAGGCCTGATGTCAGACAGGATATCTA
>CALZEZ010000086.1 GCA_945643825.1 uncultured Lachnospiraceae bacterium | reverse complement strand
GAAGGAAAACAAATCAATTATTTCAGCAGCGATTTTTGGTGTTTGCATCGTTCTTGCAGCATTTTTTGTGGGGTGGGGACTGACCAACTTCCGGTCTGGAATCGAGCATTCTATTTCGGCGACAGGCAGCGCAAGCATCGATTTTGAATCCGATCTTATTGTGTGGCGCGGATATTTTACAGCGCACGCCGATACCTCGGAGGATGCCTACAGACAACTGCAATCCGACGCGGAAGCTGTCCGCACTTTTTTGCGGGAGAACGGAATTACGGAGAGTGATGTGGCGTTTAGCTCAGTGAACATCAATCATGTGATCCGTGACGTTTACGATGAGAATGGAAACTATCGCGGTTGTGAATATGACGGCTATGATCTGAGCCAGTCAGTGACCGTGACATCCTCGAATCTTGATGATGTTGAGCGGGTTTCCACGAATATCTCCAGCCTGCTGTCCTCCGGCATTCAGTTCACATCGGATTCACCGGAGTATTACTACACCAAGATTGATGACGTGAAGCTCGACCTGATTGAAAAGGCGACAGAGAATTCCAGGCAGAGAGTCGATCTGATTGCAGAAAAATCAGGAGCAAAGCTTGGAAGCTTATCCAATTCTCACCTGGGTGTCTTTCAGATCACGGCAATGAATACAGGAGCCAGCGCCTATTCCTATGATGGATGCCTGGATACCACCTCGCGTATGAAAACGGCCACTATCACAGTGAAGCTTACTTACGATTTGAAGTAGGCGATACCAGGGTTATAAATATCTAGTATCGTGCAACTTGGTGACGTGCAGATGCATGTCAGTTGAGTTGCACTTTTTTATGTGATAGGAAATTGCTCGTGTGTAGTGCGCAGATACGGATGCGCAGGCATCCGCTTTTTTATCCTTTTGTGCATGTATAATTAGGGCTAACAAACCTGCTGAACGATATGAAAATAAGGATAATGCGATTGCAGAGGTAAGTAATATGCAATAGAACAGTATTATGATAAAGAAACAGAACAAAAGCTTTTCAATTTGGAAAAAAAGTAGCTGATGAAAAATTAAGTACAAAGTTCTTAGAATGGAAAACTGACCACAAATAGAACCGATAAGCCAGTAATCAAATTGCATTGCCATTTGAAAGAATCTATAGTATTATAGTTGGAAATTCTAGGGGGCGAGCAGTATGTTACTTAGTATTTCACTGATTCTGATTGTCGGCATGTCCATGGGCTGGATCTGTCGCAAATGCAGATTGCCGAGCCTGCTTGGCATGCTCATCACTGGTATGGTGCTTGGACCATATCTGCTTAATCTATTGGATGAGATCATTCTGGGAATATCTGCAGAGCTGCGTAAGATTGCCCTTGTGATTATCCTGACAAGAGCAGGACTTGGACTGGATCTGTCAGGTCTGAAGAAGCTTGGCCGCCCGGCGCTTCTTATGTGCTTTCTTCCGGCAACCTTTGAGCTGATCGGCATGCTTTTACTAGCACCGAAGCTGATGGAATTATCTCTTCTGGAGGCTGCAATCATGGGCTCGGTTCTGGCAGCAGTATCGCCTGCTGTCGTTGTCCCGCGTATGGTGAAGCTGATGGATGAGGGCTACGGTGAGAAGCAGGGAATCCCCCAGCTCATTCTGGCAGGTGCCTCTGTGGATGATGTCTATGTCATTGTTCTATTTTCAACCTTCGTTGGGATGATGCAGGGAGAGAGTGCCTCTGTGATTTCCTTTGTCAATATTCCGATATCCATTTTACTGGGTATCGGTATCGGTTTATCGTTTGGATTTCTGCTGGCGCTATACTTTAGAAAAGTACATATCAGAGATACATCCAAGGTGCTTATTGTCTTAAGCATTTCTCTGTTGCTTGTGGTGCTCGAGGACAGTCTTACGACACCGATTACCTTCTCTGCTCTGATTGCCATTATGTTTATCGGAATAGGTCTTCGGAGAAAGAGAGAGAAAGTGGCAGCACGGCTTTCTGCCAAATATGGGAAGCTCTGGGTGGCAGCAGAGGTGTTTCTGTTTGTTCTTGTTGGCGCTACGGTCAACATCGGATATCTTGGAAAGGTCGGCATAAAAGCGCTACTTGTCATTGTGGCAGCACTGCTGTTTCGAATGCTTGGCGTATTTCTATGTCTGCTTGGAACAAACCTGCTATGCAGGGAGAGACTGTTTGTGATGTTAGCTTATACACCCAAGGCAACCGTTCAGGCAGCAATCGGCGGCATACCTCTTGCTCTTGGTTTTGCCTGCGGAGACACGATTCTGACCGTGGCAGTGCTCGCTATCGTGATAACAGCGCCGCTTGGAGCGTTCGCAATTGATTTATCGTATAAAAAACTGCTAAAAAAGTCTTTTTCTGATTGACAATAAACGAGTTTCCTGTTAGAATTCATCCAATAACATAAGAAAAGCAACGACGGAAAGAGTAGTCTGTAGGCAGACATCCAGAGAGAGTGATGTGAGGTGGAAGTCACTTATGCGAGCGGCAGATGAAAACCATTCCAGAGCTGTGGTGCTGAAACGAGTAAGTGTCACCGTATGCCTGCGTTAAAGGATAGGATTTGATGGAATCTGAAGTGAAAAGTTAAGGTGGAACCGTGCAAATGCACCCTTAAGATGATTTTTGATCGTCTTATGGGTGCTCTTTTTTATGTGATAGGAAATTGCTCGTGTGTAGTGCGAAGCTAACAAGAATCGACGTAGGAGATTCTTGCAAGCGGATGCGCTGGCATCCGCTTTTTTTATGTTGTTAATCTAAATGGAAAAGGAGCGACAATATGAAGGTACTATTACGAAATGGAGAAGTGAGAGAGGTAAGCTTTGAGGAGAAGGAAGGAAAACATGCATTCTGGCATACGAGCGCACATGTACTTGCACAGGCGGTAAAGCGTCTTTATCCGGAAGCAAAATGTGCGATTGGTCCGGCAATCGAGAATGGGTTCTATTATGATTTTGAGTTTCCATTCCAGTTTCAGGAGGAACACTTAAAGCAGGTGGAGGATGAGATGCGAAAGCTTGTAAAGGAGTCACTTCCCTTACAGGTGCAGGAAAAATCCAGAGAAGAGGCAATTGCATATATGGAGAAGCAGGAAGAGCCCTACAAGCTCGAGCTTATACGTGAGCTTCCTGAGGGGGAGAGAATCAGCTTTTATAAACAGGGAGACTATCAGGAATTCTGCGTAGGTCCCCATATTTCCTGCACTGGTCAGATTGGGGCGATCAAACTGCTGTCAGTAGCAGGCGCTTATTGGAGAGGCGATGAGAAGAACCGGATGCTGACGAGAATCTATGGAATCTCCTTTCCGAAAGCCGCAGATCTGGAGGAGTATCTTCACCGAATGGAGGAGGCAAAGGCGAGGGATCACAGAAAGCTTGGAAAAGAGCTGGAGCTGTTTGCACTGATGGAGGAAGGCCCCGGGCTTCCCTTCTATCTTCCCAAGGGTCTGATTCTTAAGAATCTGCTGTTAGATTACTGGCGTCGTATCCATACAAGAGAGGGCTATCAGGAGATTTCCACGCCAATCATGCTGACAAGAACGCTCTGGGAGAAATCCGGTCACTGGGATCATTACCGTGAGAACATGTATACGACAAGCGTAGATGATATAGACTATGCAATTAAGCCGATGAACTGTCCGGGCGGTATGCTGGTCTACCAGTCCAAAGCACATTCGTATAAAGAATTTCCGATGAGAGTCGGTGAGCTCGGAATCGTGCACAGAGCGGAGAAATCAGGAACCCTGCATGGACTCATGAGAGCCAGATGCTTCACACAGGATGATGCGCATATTTTCATGCGGGAGGATCAGGTGCTGTCGGAGATTCAGGGTGTGATGCGCTTAATTGATGAGGTGTATGCGAAGTTTGGATTCCCCTATGAGATCGAGTTGTCAACACGACCGGAGAACTCGATCGGAAGCGATGAGGACTGGGAGCTTGCAACGAATTCATTAAAGGCAGCCGTGGAGGGCGTTGGAAAATCCTATGTCATCAATGAAGGAGATGGCGCTTTTTATGGACCGAAGCTGGACTTCCATTTAAAGGATTCTATTGGAAGAACCTGGCAGTGCGGAACGATTCAGCTTGACTTTCAGCTTCCGCTTCGGTTTAATCTTGACTATATCGGAGCGGACGGCGAGAAACATCGCCCCATTATGCTGCACCGGGTTGTGTTCGGTTCTGTGGATCGTTTTATCGGGATTTTGATTGAACACTATGCCGGAAAGTTCCCGGTATGGCTGTCACCGGTTCAAGTCAAGCTGTTACCTGTCTCAGACAAATTTCTCGCATACGCGAAAAAAGTGGAGAAAGAACTAAGGCAAAGTGGCGTTCGTGTCAGCCTGGATGACCGGGACGAGAAGCTTGGTTTCAAAATCCGAGAGGCGCGGTTAGAGCGCGTGCCCTTTATCGCGGTTGTCGGGAAGAAGGAGCAGGAGAGTGAGACGATTTCCATTCGGGTGAGGGACGAGGCACCGGAAAAGCAGGATTTGGGACAGATGAGACCGGAAGACTTCATAGACATTGTGTTGAAAGGAGAGAAGGAGTGAATATCAAAGAGAGCATTGATGCAACCAAAAAAGGCTTCGAAGAGAGTTTCTCTATCGGAGAGTACTACAACAGACAGACGCAGGATGTCAGCCATCTGGAGCAGATCATGGAATTTCTGCCGATCAGGAAAGGGATGCGTATTCTTGATCTTGGCACCGGAAGTGGATATTTGTCCTTCCCGATCGCGAAGGCACGTAGAGATTGTGAGATTGTTGGACTGGATATCGTGGAAAATGCACTGGAAGCAAATCGTGAGAGAGCGCAGAAGGAAGGGATAAGTAACCTTTCTTTTGTAAGCTATGACGGAATCGACTTTCCGTTTGCGGATGCTTCGTTTGACCTGGTTATTACCAGATATGCACTGCATCATTTTCCGGACATCGAACACAGTATCGGGGAGGTAGCCAGAGTGCTTAAGAAGGGTGGAGCCTTTTTTATATCGGATCCCTGTCCGAATGAATGTGATGTGACTCGTTTTGTCGATGAATACATGCAGCTTAAAAAGGATGGTCATATCAAGTTCTATACGAAAGAGGAATGGGAGAAGCTGTGCGGAAATGCGGGAATGAGCATGACCGATTGCTTTGCCAGCAGCATCCGTTTTCCGAAGAAAAAGGATACTGCATACGGCTTCTCAGAAGTCTTACAAAGACATGACCCGGCCATTATTAAGAGCTATGACCTGGTAGAAACAGACACGGAGATCTATGTCACAGAACAGGTAAATAACATTCTGTTTACTCTGACGGATTAATCGTGACGCTCTTCCATACAATCATAGGTTTCACAGAAACGCGCCGAGAAGGACGGCTCCTCATTGGCAGTATACAGGTGAGAGATATCACCGAAGCTGCTCATGCGGAAGATAGCAGTACCTTCCCGGCGCTCTTCTGTATACAGAGTTGTCACTGAGGTCGGCGCAGCTGCCGTGTGGTGCCACAAAAGCATCGGGGAGATTCCAAGAAGATGGCTTAACAGTACACATTCCAGACCAAAGTGGCAGAAAAAGGCGATGGTATCCCGGTTGGCTCTTTCTACGCGGTAGATATTGTTCTCACGAACATAACCATGCTCCGCAAGCAGCTTATCCAGACTGTCCGTGATCCATCTGTATTCCTCAGGAACCTTTCCCTCTATCAGAGCCGGATGCTGCATCCACAGATCCCGACAATAAAAGTTTTCTTCCTTCGTCCAATCCTCAGGCAGCCAATCCCATGCGATCATGCGTCTGTCGGATACATCAGGACGCATAATGGTAGGAGCAAACTCGCGAAGCCATGGGTATTCGGTAGCAGTGCGTCCTATCTTCTTTAAGGTGCAGGAGGCAGTGTCCTTCGCACGTCCCAGAGGGGATACATAGAAAGCCTTTATGTCCATCTTACAGATTCTGTCAGATAATAATTCTGCCTCGCGCCAACCCTTCGGAGTTAAAGAGTCATGCTCATAGTCAGGATCGCCGTGGCGAATGATTAGTATTCTCATAATATCTCGATTCCTTTGTTAATTGATTTCTATCCTCGATTTTACCACTTACTTAAAAAGAAGATTAATACCTATTGACACATAATACTATGTATTATATAGTATTACACAACATGTGGTATGAAGATAGTAAGGAGAGGAAAAACGTGGAAACACAATTTCGAAGAGGCATTTTGGAAATCTGCGCGCTTGCTGTCCTGGAAAAAGGAGAATCCTATGGGTACAAGCTCGTCACAGATATCAGCGAACTGATTCCCATTACGGAATCGACCCTGTATCCGATTTTAAAGCGGTTGGAGGCCTCGGACATGCTGGTGGTCAGCTCGCAGGAATATAACGGAAGGCTTCGCAAGTATTATAGGATTACAGAACCGGGGAGGCAACACCTTACGTAGCTTTTGAATGAGTTGGAGGAAATAATCAGAATCTATCTTTTAATAATGAATGAG
>CALZEZ010000085.1 GCA_945643825.1 uncultured Lachnospiraceae bacterium | reverse complement strand
TGGGATCAAATTCCAGGGAATCTAATGGCGAACCTTCTGCAGCACTCTCCTCAACTATCTCGTCTTCCTCCACCAGCCGGTAGGTTTCTCCATTACATGCCGGCAAATAGACAGACAAATTGCGCCGAATATGATCCGCAGCATAATCCTGATCCGTCTTATTGAAATAAAGATAGGGATCCTGCACAGCATCATCCCATGTCACATCTACATTATAGTATTCCTCTTTCAGTCTCACAATATTCCATGCATGATCCTCACCGGCATAACCGGTGCAATAATAACAGGGAATATCACATCTTTGGCATAAGACCTGATAAGCCTTTGCATATCCGGCACATACTGTCTCTCTGTTTACCAGCGCGCTGTATGCACTCTGATTGAGTGGTGCCCCACTGTTATACTCCACATGTGCAAGCAAAACATCATGAAGCCGCCTCTGTGTCTCATCCAGTGCTGTTGAGCCATCCTCCAGATTTTCTACTTGTGCAAGCAGCTCTTCCACTGCCGCCTCGAAATCCTTTTTCGACCGTTCCAACTGCTTTGCACATTCATTGAACAGGAGTTCAATCTCTGCAACCTGACCGGATGGCACAATCTGACAACGATATCCACATTCTAACCAAAAAATCTCCGGATGATCTCCCGTTACCGCCATGATAACATCTGACAGTTTACTCTGATCGATGCCGGAAACCGGAGCAAAAGCCTCGTTTCCCACCTGCGCATTCGCATAAATCTGCCGATAAACTGCCTGCTCATCCTCATCCAGCATTGCATAATACGGATAGTAGATCGAAGAAAACGTCAGATTCTCTCCTGTCTCGCCATATCCAAGATAAAGCGCAATTTCATCCTGTCGCCCGGCTTCGACCTCCGTCACCTCTTCTGTGAGAGGAATAAGCCCTGTTCTGTCCTGCAGTTTACCATCAACACTCAAATTGTTCTCTGAGGGAGTTTCATACGGAGTGAATGTGATTTCGATTTTGGCAACAGACTCACCGATTGCCGCTTCTACTTCCTGCTCCAGTTCGTTAATGAGACCAGATTCCTCTGTTTGTTCCACTACCTCATCCTGCCTTGCAGTGAGCTGATGAATTTTCACCCCTAACGACCTGGCAATACCAGGATTCACGATACAGAAGATAACAAACAGTAGTATCAGAAATATTATACAAGCCAGTGCTGTTGCAATTTTTTGTAATAGTTTCATACTTATTGCTTCCGAAGCAGAATACGGTCATTATCTAACCGTTTTCCTGCATTTTCTTGAAATTGTTGTAACAGATCATCTGCTGTCATATGCTTCTTTTCTTCATCACGCGCATCCAGAACAATTCTTCCGGAATCCATCATAAGAATACGATTCCCCATTTCCAAAGCCTGCTGCATATTATGCGTGACCATCAGCGTCGTAATATGATGATCCTCCACCACCTGCTTTGTTATGTCAAGAACCTTCTTAGCCGTTGCCGGATCCAATGCAGCTGTGTGCTCATCTAACAGAAGAATCTTAGGTGGTATCATAGTTGACATCAAAAGGGTAAGTGCTTGTCTCTGGCCTCCAGACAGAAGACCGACCGGCTGTTTCATCCGATCCTCAAGCCCCATTCCAAGCTGTGACAACTTTTCCCGGAATAATTCCTTCTCATCCTTTTTGATATGTGAAAACCAACCGCCCTTCCCGGCTGCCAATGCAAGATTCTCCTCAATACTCATCCCAGGGGCACTGCCTCTCATTGGATCCTGAAAGAGTCGACCGATTTGCCTCGCCCGCTCATGTACCGGGGTAAAGGTCACATCCTCCCCATCTAGCCATATTGTTCCGCTATCCGTTTGAAAATCCCCACAAACTGCATTGAACAATGTGGACTTTCCCGCCCCGTTAGAACCGATAATGGTGGCAAAATCACCGGGGAACAGATGCAGGGATAAATCTTCAATCGCTCTTTTCTCATTCACCGTCCCGGCATAAAAGGTTTTGGAAATATGTTCTATTCTAAGCATTCTCCCTTCCTCCTGTCCTGCGGTGTCTCATCCTCCGGTTCAGCTGAGGCCATCTCGACCTAAGATACGGTCCTGATATTGCCATGATCACGATAATGGAAGAAACCAATTTTAGCATGAACGCGGGCATATTGAGCCGCAATGCAACTGCATACACCAGTCGGAAAATAATGGAACCCAGAACAACGCCAATCGCACGCTTCCAGATGCTTCCCTTGCCCATAAAGGTATTCCCGATCAAAAGAGAGGCTAAAGCAATTGTTACAACACCACTTCCAATATCAATGCTGACGGATTTCTGTGACTGACTTAACAGGCATCCGGAAAGAGCCGTAAAAGCATTCGCAACACATAAACCAACCGTTGTTGTAAAAATCGGATTAATCGAAGAGGAACGAACCATATCCGGATTATTTCCCGTCGCACGAATAGCAAGTCCCAGTCTTGTCCGCAAAAAGCAGGTCAACAGCACAATGACAAGTGCAACCATCAAAACCGCAATAACCAGAACCTGTTTATCCTTCCACGGAGTGGATGCAAGAACATTTTTTCCCATAGTAAACACGGTTGTTGTCTTATTCATGTTAAGAAGAGAGGATCCCCCCATAACCGCAATATTCACAGAGTAAAGCCCCGTGTTGACAATAATTCCGGCAAGCAGGCTCTCAACCCCCATTCTCGTCTGCAGAAAAGCTGTGACAAAGCCAGAACATACTCCGGCAAGCATCGCCGCAAAGATAGACAGAAATGGATGCCCTGAGATTGCTACAACGGCGCCAACCGATGCTCCAAGCGTGAAGCAGCCATCGGTTGACAGGTCACATACATTTAGCATGGAATAGCTTAGAAACAGTGCAAGAACTGTTAACGAATAAATAAGGCCAAGCTCCAATGCGGTCTGTCCAAGAGACAAAATTGCTGATACGGACATGATTCTCTCTCCTTAAAAAAATTAATTAAAGCTTTCTGCTGTCGTTATCTCATCCACTCTGGTGCAAAGAGGTGCAAAGGTTTCCTTCAGCTGATTGAAATCCATACCGATCGCAGAGCAGGTTTCTGTATTGATTGTGGCGGTTCCATTGTCAAAGGTTTTTACTGCAAGCGAAGCAGGCTCCTTACCATCCACAAGAATCTGCTTTACCATATTGGCTGTTTCAACGCCAAGATTTGCATAATCAACACCATACCCTAAAAAGGCACCATTAAGTGCAAAGGAATCTGCTCCGGTATAATGGGGGATTCCTGCATCTGCAAACTTCTCATAAATGGAAAGCTCTGCTGTCATGATCGTATTATCAGTCGGTGTAAAAACGGCATCCACGTCATCTGCCACAAGTGCGTCTGCTGCAAGCATTACCTCATCAGTAGTCCCACCGGTACGTTCTACATAAGCAATCCCCTTTGCATCAAGATATTCCCTGGCTGCTGCGATTGCCGTTGCTGAAGAATCCTGACCCTGATCATACAAAAGTCCTATCTTATCTGCAGCAGGATCTGCTGCAAAAATCAGGTTCATAATCGCATTCGTATCAAGATAATCCGATGTACCTGTAATATTTGCTCCCGGCTTCTCAAGACTCTCCACCAGCTGTGCACTCAAAGGGTCTGAAACTGCCGAAAAAACAACCGGAATTCCATTATCCTCAGTAGCTGCCTGCATAGCCATGGCAACAGGTGTTGCCACACCAACCATAAGATCAACATCATTGGCAATAAAGTTGTCAATAATCTGATTCATGACTGCAGCATCCGCGTTACAGTTATCGTAATATATTTTGAACTCAATGTCAGCCTCATTTTGAATATTTGTCAATTGATTTTGAATATTTTCCACAATCTGGTTTAATGATGCGTCATCTACATAATTACAGATACCGACAGAATAGACCTTCTTATCTCCCTCTCCACTTCCTTCGCTTTGCTTTGCATTTCCACATCCCATAAGGGAAGATGCCATCATTGCACTTAATAATACTACTGCTGTTACCTTTTTTGTTTTCATAACTTTCTCCTTCCTTTCCATAAAAAAACCTGTCCTCGTATTTCTACAAGGACAGGTAAATCTACCTGCGGTGCCACCTTGCTTGCTGTATCAAACAGCCGCTCACTGGAAACTAACATTTCCGCTCTCTATAATGGGAGAACCCATGCACAGCTACATTTTTTCACCATGCAACCTCTGCGGTCCACATATCAGCCCCGCCTACTGTCCTTTCTCACCCTCCGGACTCTCTGGATGTGCGCAAACCGTTTTTCTCCGCTTCTTAGGTTTTATATATAGTACTCCTACTCTGTGAGATTTGTCAACATATAATTTCCCAGATAATTCTTGTCTCCTGTCGTTGTCTGCTCCAGATATTCTCTTCTCAGACTTTTTTGTGCTTCAAGCACTTCCTTCTCCAATTCACGTGCTGACACTAAAAGACACCCCTGTCCACGAATGATAATCTGCTCAAGTCCATCTGAGGTTGCCACTCTGATTTTATATTTTCTATGGTGCTCATGCGCAAATCTCTCGATATACTGATCTGCCGTTTCGGCTTCCTTTGTGTACACAACATGAATATTGTGATAGTCATAATACTCCGTAGTGTGTCCTTCCACCCGGTATGCATCGAAGACAACTATTACCTCTTCTTTTGTCATTCCCTGATAATTACATAGAATATCCAGCAATTTATCCTTTGCACTGTCCATATTGACCAGTGAGAGCTCCTGCAGTTCCTTCCACGCAAAAATGACATTGTACCCGTCCACCAGAAGATATTTCTGTCTGGCATCCTGTTTCGGCTGGTACTCCACCTCTCTTGCAGGTACTGAAGCGACGATACGTTTATTGGCAATTCCCTTATGTGGAATAAACTTCTCCTTTCGATTGGCATACATCGTCCGGTTTAAAATAGCATCAATTTCCTCCGTCCCAATCCATTTTTCTGCTGCATGCGCAGATCGACTATATGGTTGAATTTGCGTGTCTTCTGTCCAGCCTCCTTGCGCAGAGGCCTCATACACATAGGGAAGATGCATATAGTCAGGCACTTCATTCCAAGGTACCACAAAGCCTGCTCCATGCGCACAGAAAACAGATCCTGTCGGATTTCTGCTGTCTGCCTCAGGATCATAAGGATTTTGCTCCAACACCTCTTTCGTATTATGGCAGGGCGCATAACCGGTCAGAGAACAGGTAAACCTTCCGAGTCCTTTTGTATAAGCAACCACCTCTGTCTGATATCCGTTTAGCGTAACTACCGGTCCCTTGCCGGCAAGAACCGCTTTCCCATTTTCATGCTCCTCTACCTGACAGGAAGCATGTCTCCTTTCCATGTCATTCATTGCTTTTCCGATTGCCGTGTCCGGAATCTCCAGACGATAACAGTAATAGGGCTCCAACAGTACATTCTCTGCCCGCATCAGTCCCTGACGTATCGCCCGGTAGGTTGCCTGTCTGAAATCGCCCCCCTCTGTATGCTTCGGATGTGCTCTTCCGGTCAAAATGGTGATTCTAAGATCTGTTAATGGTGCTCCAAGAAGAACACCTCGGTGGATCTTCTCCTCAATGTGGGTCATTATCAATCTTTGCCAGTTCTTATCAAGAATATCCTCGCTGCATTGGGAGGCAACCTCGATTCCGCTTCCCGGTTCGGCAGGCTCAAGAAGCAGATGAACTTCTGCGTAATGCCGTAGTGGTTCGAAATGCCCAATGCCCTCCACCACATTGTTGATTGTCTCTTTATAAACAATACGCCCCGCACCGAAGGCTATCTCCACCTTATAGCGCTCCCACATAATATTCTTCAAAATCTCTATCTGGACTTCACCCATAAGCTGCGCCTGAATCTCCTGAAGAATCTCGTCCCAGACAATATGAAGCTGCGGTTCCTCCTCCTCAATCTCCTTTAGCAGGGGGAGCATCTGCACTGCATTTACATCAGGCGGAAACTCTAAGCGATAGGTTATGACCGGTTCTAACATCGGCGAAATGGTATCCTCCTCCACGCCAAGCCCTTGTCCGGCTTTTGTACTCTCCAGCCCAAGAACCGCACATACCGTTCCGGCAGGAACCTCCTCCGCTGTCACATACTTTTCACCGGAGTACAATCTGAGCTGAGTCACCTTTTCCTGTTGTTTCGTAACTATACTTCGCACCCTCAAGGAGCCACCGGTTACCTTTAGATAGGTTAGTCGATTCTTCTGGTCATCCCGCGCTATCTTGTAAACTCTTGCCCCAAACTCAGAACCATACCTCTTCGCAAGAATAAGCTTTTTAAGCCCATCTAGCAGTTCCTCCACTCCCTCTATCTTAAGGGCAGAACCATAAAAGCAGGGAAACAGTCTACGCGATGCAATCAGCTCCTGTATCCTCTCGTCGCCAATCCGTCCCTTCTCCAGATATTCCTCCAGGGTCTGTTCATCACAGGTTGCGATTTCCTCATAGAACCATGTTAGCTCCGTCTCACTTACTCCTTCAGTAGAATAATTCGTGAAATCAACCAG
>CALZEZ010000084.1 GCA_945643825.1 uncultured Lachnospiraceae bacterium | reverse complement strand
AAACAAAGCATACCTATTCTGCACCGGAGGGAATGACCCAGGGACTCTATGCGGAAGCACATATTTATAATTCAGAGTCGACAAACGGAAACGGTGGTGTGCCAGGAACGGATTCCAACCTGAATAACGACCGGACTACATATATGTACCAGGATTTTGAGAATTCCAACTCTTCGACAACAGAGGAGGATTACAAATATGTTCCCAATGAGACCATTGAGAGCGAAGTTATCGGACCCGGAGTGATCAAGTATGAGAATTCCTCACTCGCTGCAACCGCAATTTCTTACAATATCCTCACCGAGGAGGATGCGAAGAAGCAGGGCTTATTAGATGGCATAACGTGGGAGGAGTATAAGGCTGCAAACAATGAGAGAACCAAGCTGGAGATTGATCCGGAGATGTACCAGATGGTGGCGAATGCTACCGGTATTGCGCAGGACAGGATTACCATTATGGCCTACTCGGAGAACTGGTTCATTGATGCAGAGGGAATGGGAATCGGACTTACGGATATCGTACAGATCATTCTTATTTTTGTGATCTTAGGCTTGCTTGGTTTTGTTGTTCTGCGAAGCATGAAGAGTGCGAAGCCGGTGGAGGAGGAAGAGGAGCTTTCTGTAGAGAACCTGCTGCAGTCCACGCCCGATGAAACACTTGGCAATATTGAAGCGGAGACAAAATCTGAGATTCGTCTGTTAATCGAGAAGTTTGTGGATGAGAATCCCGAGGCGGCAGCTGTTTTATTGCGCAACTGGCTGGATGAGGATTGGGGGGCATAAACATGGCAATGAAGACAGAAGATCATATTGGTGGCATACAGAAGGCTGCAATCTTATTGATTACACTTGGACCGGAGAAATCGGCAACGATATTTAAACATCTGAAGGAAGAAGAGATTGAGGAGCTCACGCTTGAGATTGCAAATACGCGCAGTGTGACACCCCAGGTGAAGGAAGAGGTTATCAATGAGTTTTACCAGATCTGTCTGGCACAGCAGTATATTGCTGAGGGCGGTATCGGCTATGCGAAGGAGCTTCTGGAAAAAGCACTTGGTGCAGAAAAAGCAATGGACGTCATTGGAAGACTGACAGCATCCTTGCAGGTAAAGCCTTTCGAATTTGTCAGAAAGACAGATCCGTCACAGCTGCTTAACTTCATTCAGGATGAGCACCCACAGACAATCGCCCTTATTTTGTCTTATCTTTCTCCGGCACAGTCTGCCCTTATTTTGTCAGCCCTGACTCCGGACAGACAGGCAGATGTAGCCAAACGTATTGCACTTATGGATAGAACCAATCCTGATGTCATCAAGGAGGTTGAGAGAATTCTGGAAAGTAAGCTGTCTAATCTGGTCAACCAGGATTATTCCATCGTCGGTGGTGTGGACGCAGTGGTGGATATTTTAAATACGGTGGATCGCGGAACAGAGAAGCACATCATGGAAACGCTGGAGATCGAGGAGCCGGAGCTGGCAGACGAGATCCGGAAGAAAATGTTTGTATTCGAGGATGTCCTTCTTTTGGACGATCGTTCGATTCAGCGTGTGCTTCGTGAGGTCGATAACGGCGATCTTGCGATGGCACTTAAAGGAGCTAATGAGGAAGTACAGAACGCTATCTTTAACAATCTGTCCAAGCGTCTTGCTGTTATGATAAAAGAGGACATGGATTTCATGGGACCTGTCCGCATGAAGGATGTAGAAGAGGCGCAGCAGAAAATCGTTAATGTCATCCGTAAGCTGGAGGATTCAGCTGAAATTGTAATCTCCAGAGGTGGAGGTGACGAGATCATTGTCTAGCTTATTAAAAAACGGATGGATAGAAATCAAGGAAGACGAAAAACGTATTATTGATACCAATGACTATGTGAGTCGAAAATTGGGAAGCTTAAATCAGTCATCCGGAAACAGTAATATGATGAGCCGGAGTGAACCGGACGAGGACGGTTTTTCCAGTGGATTTGATGCAGAGATCCTGAGTGGACTGACGGAGGATGCTGACGGAGAGACTGCTTTGACGGGTGAGAATGCTGCCAGTGCAGGACCATCCCGCGAGGAGCTGGAACAGGAAATTCAGAGAATGAAGCAGCAGGCAGAGGAAATCCTTGAAAATGCCAGACGAGAGGCGCAGTCCATAGAAGAATTGGCAAAAGAGGCTGCTCTTAACATTCGCAATGAAGCGAGGCAGGAGGGGCTTAGTGAAGGCTATAATGAGGGAATGCGCAACGCACAGGTCCGGATGGAACAAATGGAGGCAGAGCTTCAGGAGAGGGAGCAACAGTTAGAAGCGCGATATGAGGAAAAGCTGCAACAATTAGAGCCGATGTTTATTGATAATCTCACGAGTATCTACGAGCATGTATTTCATGTGGAATTGCGCAGTTACCGCGAGATTTTATCGTATCTGATTGCTGGCACGATGAGAAAGATAGAAGGGACAAAGGATTTTTATGTTCATGTTTCCAAAGAGGACTATCCTTTCATCAGTATGCAGAAGAAGCAGCTTATGGCAGCCACCGGGGCGACGGGTGCGATGGTTGAGGTGGTTGAAGATATTACACTGTCAAAGAATCAGTGTATGATTGAGACTGAGGGAGGCGTGTTTGACTGTGGCGTTGATACGCAATTGTCAGAGCTGTCTGCCAGATTAAAACTTTTATCTTATGAAAGAACCTAGAGAACGTGGATGTTAATTTTGAGAAATACCAGGCAATAAAGGATCAGTCCTTTTTTATTAAGTTAGGTAAGGTTGTCAATGTAGTCGGATTATCCATTGAGTCGGCCGGGCCGGATGCAAAGCTCGGTGATTTGTGTCTGATCCATCCGAATGTGGGGAATCTTCCTCCCGCAATGGCAGAGGTAGTCGGCTTTCGCGACCGCAAGACACTTCTGATGCCGTATGGAGTGACGACGGGAATTGGTGCCGGCAGTGTGGTATACAATACCGGTGAACCGCTAAATGTGCTTGTGAGTGAAGAATTACTCGGGAAGACATTAGATGGACTCGGAAGACTTCCGGAGGGAGAACAGCCGAAAAAGGGGCAGAGGTATCCTGTGGATGCAGCACCACCTGATCCTATGAGCAGAGAGATTATTGATGCGGTTCTCCCTCTAGGTGTGCGTGCGGTGGACGGTATGATTACCGTGGGAAAAGGACAGCGTATAGGAATTTTTGCTGGATCAGGAGTTGGAAAGTCAACCCTTATGGGTATGTTTGCACGTAACACGAAGGCGGATATAAACGTGATTGCGCTGATTGGAGAACGTGGACGTGAGGTTCGAGAATTTATTGAAAGAGATTTAGGTCCTGAGGGAATGCAAAGATCCGTACTGGTGGTGGCAACCTCTGACCGCCCGGCTCTGGAGCGTAAAAAGGCTGCACTTACAGCGACTGCAGTGGCAGAATATTTCAGAGATCAGGGCAAGGACGTTCTTCTGATGATGGATTCCCTGACACGATTTTCCATGGCACAGCGCGAAATCGGGCTGGCGAGCGGAGAACCTCCGGTTTCAAGAGGATATCCACCCAGTGTTTATGCTGAGATGCCCAAGCTACTTGAACGGGCGGGAAGAGCCGCGAAGGGGTCTATCACCGGCTTATACACGGTACTGGTGGATGGAGATGACTTCAACGAACCGATAACGGATACAGCGAGAAGTATTCTGGATGGGCATATCGTATTATCGCGTAAGCTTGGACAGAAGAATCATTATCCTGCAATTGATGTACTTGCATCCATTTCGAGATGTATGAGCGCGATAGCTACGAAGGAGCATCGAAAATTTGCAGGAAAGCTGCGCAATGTTCTTGCAACCTACAATGAGGCGGAGGATCTGATTAATATCGGAGCATATAAGAGAGGATCAAATCCCGATATTGATGATGCAATCCAGAAGATAGGCGCTGTTAATGACTTCCTGTGTCAGGACGTGGATGAGAAAACAGATTTTGATGAGACAATGACCAGATTGGGAAAGCTGTTTGGAGATTAGTATGGCGAAGTTTGTTTACCGGATGCAGAGCGTACTTGATGTGAAGCTTAAGCTGGAAGAACAGGAAAAGCTTGCATTTGCTGCCGCTAAGATTAAATTGGATGAAGAGCAGGACAGACTGGATGCGCTGCAGAACAGAAAAGCGGAATATGAGAAGAAAGGCAGACAGCTTCGGATGCAGAAGCTGGATTTCCTGGAGATAGCCGCGAATCAGACTGCAGTGGAGCATATGGAGGAGAAAATCGAAGAACAGCTGGTTCGTGTGGAGGATGCACAGGAAGCTCTTGAACGGGAGAGAAAGGCACTCACACAGATCATGATGGAACGAAAAGCACAGGAAATCCTCAGAGAAAAAGCGTTTGAGGAATTCCGGCATGAGATAAATCGGGCAGAAAGCAAGGAAGTAGATGAGCTTACCAGTTATGTTTACGGGAGAGCAGCACAGCTGACAGACCGATAAAGCAATACAGGAGTTGGAAAAGTGGCTGAAAAGAGGACAAATATAGAACCCTTGGACGAGAACTATTCGCCGGCGGAAGAAAAGAAAAGAATTAAACAGGAAAAAAAGCAGTTAAAGGCTAATCAGAAGGCGCAGAAGAAGGAAGCCAAAAGGCTTGCCAGAGAGATAGAAGCCAAAGAAGACCGGATTTACGATGATGAGGCAAGCGGAGGCGGAATGCCTGTCTTTATCATCACCATATTCATTATTCTCATCTGGCTTGCAATTCTTGCACTTGTCATCCGTCTGGATATCGGTGGTGTGGGCAGTAATATATTCACGCCACTGTTGAAGGATGTGCCGGGATTAAATAGAATTCTGCCGGAAGGTGGGCTTGGGGATTTTTCTTCGGATGAAGTACAGGAGGAAGGAGCTTATCGGACGATGGAGGAAGCACTCAGCCAGATAAAAACACTGGAGCTTCAGCTGGAGCAGGAGCAGCTGTCCAGACAGTCCGAAAGGGAACAGATTGAGCTTTTACAGGCAGAGGTTGAGCGACTGAAAACGTTTGAGGATAATCAGGTTGAATTTCAGAGAATAAAAGAGGAATTTTATAACGAAGTAATCTATGCGGAGCAGGGTCCGGGAGCCGATGCCTATCTAAAATACTTTGAATCAATTGACCCGGCTACAGCAGAAACCCTGTACAAGCAGGTCGTGGCACAGGTTCAGGCGGAGAAAGAGGTACAAGACTATGCTTCGGCGTATGCTGCTATGAAGCCCAAGGAGGCAGCCGCTATTTTTGAAGCCATGACAGATAATCTCGAGCTGGCAGCCAAAATACTGGATGCCATGAGTGACGACGACAGAGGAAAGATACTTGGAGCCATGGATTCCGAGGTGGCAGCGAGAATCACGAAGATTATGGATCCGGCCGTGTGGAATTAGCATTATTATTTTCGAAAAGACTAATCTTTTTCGAAAAAAAACCGATAGATTATTTGAGTACCTTGACAACTTAAGAGAGGAGGAAAACAGATGACGACATTACCTGTAAAAAATACAGGAAGTCTTTTGCCGGTAGCAGAGATAAAGCAGCCGCAGACATCATCAGAGGACAACTCATTTGCAGATGTACTCAGGCAATCAAAGGGCAGAACCGAAAAGGATAGTCCACAGCCTGTGAAAAACAAGGAGCTGGTAAAACCTGAAAGGCAAAAGATAAGGTCAAAAGAAGAAAAGCAGACTGTGCCGGATAGGGAGATAGAAGAACCTACGACAGAGCAGGTGCAGTCGGCGATGGAAACACTTTCAACCATGGCAGAGACGGTGATAGAGGATCTGGCACAAATGTTTGAGGTGGAGCCGGAAAAAGTGATGGAGCTTATGGACAGTTTGGAATTGTCCGGGGTGGAGCTTATGGAAGCTGGACAGTTGCAGTCCTTGCTTGTGAAACTGGCGGGGGAAACGGATGAAAGCTTTCTGCTGACGACAGATGAAATGGTTACCGATTTTAACAAGCTGATCGGTGAAGTCATGGAAAACGTAGAGCAGGCTGCACGGGAATTCGGAATGTCCGGCGAAGAAATGCTCAAAGCGGTTCGTGAGAGCATGCAGGACGGAGCGGAGAAACTGGTTCAGAACCCCATACAGGAGGAACCGATCCTGAAGCCGGAGACCTATACGGTTAGCGTTTCGGAAAGTGGTGAACAGGTAACTTTTGAAATGGCAAAGGATGAGGAAAGCGGTGTTGTGAAGACGACAGATGTTGTCTCAACACAAAATCAGCCGGAGCTTACGGAGACAAAAGAAGCTGGACAAAACGGGCAGGAAACCGCACAGGATAAGGAGCAGGACAGAGATTCCGCAGAACACACATCGCATTATTCCGGAAGCTTCTCACAACAGATTGACTCGTTCAAGCAGTCGCAGACAGAACTTCAGGATGTATTGCCAAGCTTCACATCAGAGCAGGTCGATGACATTATGGATCAGATCGTGGAGCGGATGAGAGTCGATCAGTCGGAAGGGTTGACGAAGCTGGAGATGCAGCTTAAACCGGAACATCTG
>CALZEZ010000083.1 GCA_945643825.1 uncultured Lachnospiraceae bacterium | reverse complement strand
ACTGTCTGCAGATGGCAAGATTCTGTTTATCAAAGCCCTCCAGAACAGGGATATTCTGGATGTTTCGAGAAAGAACCTCTATACCAGCTTCTATGGAAAAGGGGAGAGGGATTATGTAAACCCGAAGGGGCGTGATGATTTAATTGATGAATTCTTAGAGAAGTCTACCGGTGACAGAACAGCACTCAATAATACAACAGAGGAATTCACCAATGCGATGAAGTCGCTTCTCTCCACCCAGATTGATGATACCAGGAACTTTGACAAGGTGGAGGATTATCAGAAACTCGAAGCCGGCGGAACGTTAATCGAAAGAGTTGAATATCAGACAAGACGAAATACGGCAATCGACTGGAAACTGTTCAGCCGGGCCTTAGCCTTTGTTCACAGAACCTTGGATGAGAGGCAGATGAGACTTGGGAACGAGGAGCTGTATCGCTCGATGGGTGAGGTCGAGGAGAATGGAAGCTTCCAGTTTGACGGAAAGCTGCTTCGTGCGAATCTTCATAATTCCGGAAACCGGTATACGCATGTGATGGGAAGAATTGCGATCGATGTGGCAAAGGAATTCATTCCGGGAGCAGACTATATCAACTATGCGCTCGGTGTGCTCCTCTCGAAGGAAGAAAAGAATGTAGTGGCAAAATATAACTACCTGGCCGAGGAAGAGGAAGAGGAGGAAGAAGCGACCGGCTTCATGAAATACAAGGGCTACGTCGAGACCGGAAATGATTATCTGGAACAGGCTGTTTCAAATGATATAGTTGCGGGTCAGATGAAAAAGACCTTCAAAACGGATAAGGTGGCTGGTGTCACAAAGACTGTCACGAGATCCCTCTATGGTGCAGCAAGGCTGATGGATACAGGCAAAGCGTTTTTGGACGATTATCGGGCAAGCAAAAGATTAAATAACTTCTTTAAGATGGCGCAGGATAAAGAGAAGGAGGATAAAGAGCGCTTAAAGACAGCGTCCGCGCAGCAAACTGCATTAGAGAAGGAACGTGCAGAGGAAGCGTTTGGCAAGAACAGATTCATTATGAAGCATGTTGCCAAGAGTCTGACAGAGGGGACAGCAGATCAGCAGATGATAGATGACTTCGCACAAGTGTTTGACACTGTCCTGTCCGGTGAGGTACTCAAGAAGACCCTTTTGGGAGATAACTATAGCGAAGATGAGAAATTGGAAGAAGAGGCAGAGGGATTCGAAACAGCAAACCAGATTATTCAGGAGTCTTTGATTGCGGTACGGGCGATAATGCAGGCACTGAAGGAAGAAAAGATGATGCGGGATTTCTTCGCTGTCAGTAAGAACGGTGAGGAAGGGTTGTTTGCACGAGATGTCATGAAGTGCAAGAACCGAGTAACAAGAGAAAATTCCAAGCTGTCATCCACACAGAAGAATATCGTTAAGGACATGGAAAACATGGAGTTTGCCCAGAAATCAAACGGCTTTGAGGGCTTTGATGAGCATGCGAAGTTCGTTGCGCTGAAGGTGGTACATACGATTCTGTTCTCCGCCAGCAATCAGAATCCGATTGCCCAGAACAGAAAACGTGGAATCGGTATCCTGGTAGTGCTTGGCATGAAGGATGATATCGGAAAGCAGGATTTTGATACCTGCATGAAGCTGTATTCCAAGCTGATGGGTGCAGAACTGCGATGACCTTTGCTATCACTTTTTGCAGATTTGTGGTATACTTTTAGAAATATTCTGATGGATACATTAGTCGGGATACTATCCTGAAAGATGCCAGGAACACATTTTGAGGAAGTGTTATGAGTAATGATACGAATGAACAGAAAAAACATAATCTGACCCCATGGCAAAAACAGATTAAGACTCTGCGCGGAATTATTGTAATGCTGGTTCTTTTGAGTCTTGCACTGGAGATCGGGATGATTTTTGTCTTTAACGCCACAGGTACGATGGATGATACCTTGACGGAATACTTCCGGCTTTATGTTGTCAAGCCTCTGATCAACAATCTGATTATCGTATTGATTGGTGTGATTGTTTCTGTGATGACATCGAAGAACCGGATTAAAGAAAATGCACACCTGCTTGTCGTAACACTGCTTATAGGAAATATTGCCAATATTCACAATATTTTCATGGTGCTGCTGTTTCTGTTCATGGTTCCTATTTTTATGGCTGTCGCATTCCAAAACAGAAGTACCTTGAATATGGTCACGATTCTGAGCGAATTACTGGTTATTATGATCGCAGGAAAATGTCTGTACAAAGGTATCGGAGCCAGCCGAGATGGTTATTATATTCCATCGGTCATCCTGATCATGATTCTGCTTCTGGCTGCCCGTTATGTGGCGAGAGTGCTGATTGACATTCTCAATGAGAAGACAGACGCACTCACGAGAGCCACGGCAGAGGCGCAGGAGGCAAAGCGCAGAGCGGAGGCATCCAACCAAAGTAAAACCATGTTTCTGACCAACATGTCCCATGAGATCCGCACACCGATTAATGCGGTGCTTGGCATGGATGAAATGATTCTCAGGGAGAGCAGTCAGACGGAGATTATCGAATACGCCCGCAATATCCAGAGCTCCGGCAAAGCCTTACTGGCACTGATCAACGATATTCTGGATCTGTCCAAAATCGAATCCGGCAAGATGGAATTAATCTGTGTCGATTATGAGATCGCCTCTGTCATCAATGACCTGGTCAACATGATTTCCTCCAGAATTTATGATAAAGGCCTCTCGTTCTTAGTTGAAGTGGATCCCGGGATTCCCTATGTGCTTTATGGCGACGAGATCCGTCTTAAGCAGATTGTGACCAATCTGTTAACCAATGCCGTGAAATATACAGAAAAGGGCAGTGTGACGATGCAGGTCGGTTATCATAAGAGAGATGAGAAATCCATTGTCCTGTCCTTTGCGGTAAAGGATACCGGCAAAGGAATGAAAAAGGAAGACATGGACAAGCTGTTTGCTCCATTTAAGCGCATCGAGGAAGAGCAGAACCGCAATATTGAGGGAACCGGTCTTGGCCTGAGCATCACCAAACAGCTGCTCGCCCTGATGAATTCCGAGCTCAAGGTAGAGAGCGTATACGGCGAGGGAAGCACCTTCTCCTTTGAAATCGTGCAGGAGGTCAAAGGCTGGGATGAGATCGGCGATTACACAAAGGCCTATAAGAATACCCAGAAGGAGAACAAGAAATACCAGCAGCTGTTCACGGCAAAGGACGCACGGGTTCTCGTGGTGGACGATGTGTCGATGAATCTTAAGGTGTTCGCCGGACTGCTAAAGAAGACGCAGATACAGATTGATAGCGCCTTATCCGGAGAAGAGGGCTTAGAACTTGCGGCGCAGAACAAATATGACCTGATCTTTATTGACCATATGATGCCCGGCATGGATGGAATCGAGATGCTCACGCACTTAGAGGAAGCAAAGTATGAGCTGAACGCGGACGTACCGAGGGTTGCATTGACCGCAAATGCGATCTCCGGCGCACGGGAATTCTATATTAACGAAGGCTTCACCGAATATCTGACCAAACCCATTGACGTCAGAAAACTCGAGGGCATGATCGCGAAGCTTCTCCCGGAGGACAAAATAGAATGGACATAAAGATATCCGTTTTTTATGATCATATTGCAGAGGCGGCTCTGCAGGAAAAGGAATCCATAGAAAAGATCGCAGAGCTTGTCTCCTCCTATGGGATTACCGGTGTTGAAATAGAGAACACCAGACTCATGAAGGAGCGGGAGAATGTCTTAAAGATACTGGACACCGCAGGACTGTCGGTAAGCTGCATGTATGGCTTTTTTGATTTCGCCCATGAAAGCAGCATACAGCGCGGTCTGGAGATGGTAGATCTCGCGGACAAGCTGCATATAAAGAAAATCATGCCGATTCCCGGCTTCCTTCGAAGATATGAATTTCTGCCCGGCATCTATCACATACAGGTAGACAAGCTGGTGAAGGCACTGCGTAACATCTGTGCTTATGCGGAAGAGAAGGGTATAAAGGTGGTGCTTGAGGATTTTGACGGCAGAATGGCTCCCTTTGCAAACGCAAGGCAGCTGAAGCATTTCCTCGATCAGATACCGGAGCTGTACTGTGCCTTTGATACCGGCAATTTTCTTTTTAGTGAAGAGGATTCCTACGAGGTTCTTCCCCTGTT
This sequence comes from uncultured Lachnospiraceae bacterium, assembly GCA_945643825.1. Taxonomy (GTDB): domain Bacteria; phylum Bacillota; class Clostridia; order Lachnospirales; family Lachnospiraceae; genus UMGS2037. Next base: position 2,366 of record CALZEZ010000083.1, on the reverse strand, counting down.
TTTGGACAGGATCGGGCATGTCCATTGCAAGGACAGAAGCTTTCGTAAGAACGAAGGCGAGAAGCCGCTTGCTACGATAAAGGGCAGGGATATGTATTCCTGCGCGGTGGGAAGCGGATGTATTAAGATGCAGGAAATCGTAAAGGAAATTCTTGCAAAGGGATACGCGGATTACTTTGCCATTGAGCATTTCGGATCTCTGAAGCAACTGGAGGATATGCGGGAATCAGCGGCGTTTTTATCCAATCTCGCAAACCTCGGCTAATTTTTTTCGAACGAGAACAATTTGCGCGGATGGCAGAATTGCCTCTGCGATAAGAGCTATATTGTGCCGCAGGCGTCTGCGGAATGGAGATTAGGATGATTAGGGTAACGATATGGAATGAATTTATAGAAGAGCGCTTGTTTGACGATGTACAAAAGGTCTATCCGGACGGAATCCACAAATGTCTGGAGGCCTTTTTATCGTTAAATAAGGATATGCAGGTGCGCTGTGTGACGCTTGACGATCCCGAGCAGGGGCTATCGGATGAGATCCTTGGCCAAACCGACGTGCTGCTATGGTGGGGACACCACGATCATGATGCGGTCACGGAGGAAAATGCAGAAAGAGTGAAGCGATATGTGTTAAATGGAATGGGCTTCATTCCCCTGCACTCGGCCCATTACTGCAAACCAATTAAAAAGCTCCTCGGCACCAGCATGTGTCTTCGCTGGAAGCATGGGGAGAGAGAAAAGCTGATCTGCGTAAATCCCTCCCACCCAATCGCGGATGGTATTACAGAACCGATCGTTCTTGAGCAGGAGGAAATGTACGGAGAATATTTTGACATTCCGAAGCCGGATGAAATTGTTTTTCTGGGGTGGTTTTCCAATGAGGAGGTTTTCCGCAGTGGATGCACTTTCCTTCGCGGCTGGGGCAAAATCTTTTACTTCCAGCCGGGGCACGAGGAATATCCGATCTACTATCATCCACAGATTCAGAGAATCATCACAAACGCTGTGAGATGGGCTGCACCTGTGAACAGAAGAACCTCCGACTACGATAACGAGGAAGCTTAATCTGCGTATACCGGATCGACAACATTGTTTTTGAGCATATTTCGCATAGCAAGGTAATGTGATCCCGTGCGCCAGCCGTGATCGATAGAACCCTCCCCATAATAATGCATTTCCACATTCGGATAATGTGCCTGCAGCTTTTCAAATTCCGAGTAAGAAACCTTCGTATGCTCCATCCAGAGACGCTCTAACTTGGGCAGATCATACAGATACGGCATCATACTGTCATTGATCGGATTATAGCTGATATTTAAGTCCTTTATGTTCGGCAACGAGGCTAGGAAGCTGATGTCAGGCACGGCATTGCAGAAGATCTCGAGGTATTCTATCTTTGGACAACAGGCGATGTAGGACATATCCTTGACGTGACGGGCTCTGCCGTTCTCGATATGGTGCACATTGTCCACGAGGATAAGCACCTTAAGCTCCGGCATGCTTTGCAGGAATGAAAAATCGGTCACATGGTTGTGTCCCAGGTCGAGAGCTACCAAATCTGTACAATATTTCAAGTACTTTGCTTCGTCGTCATATAGAAAGAACGTCTGACTACAGGTCTTAAAGGTGCCAAAGGCTACCGCATCGGTCCGCACTTTCCAGTGCGACATAATGATCTCCCAGACAAACTTAATCTCAGGAAAGGCATCACAGATAGCGGCATAGCCATCGTTAGTTAGCCCGCAGTCAAGCATGGTTACCCGTGTCAGATCCGGAAATAACGGCAGCAGCTCCTCAATCGGAGTGTCCAGTTTAGACAGATCGATGCCGCTGATGTCAATCTCTGTATCCGTGGATTGGAATGTCATCGTGCCAATCGTAACCGGAACCGGCACGGCAGACTCCTCCACCTCGGTCTGCTGTAACGAGTCATTTGCCCCGTCTTCTGCCTCGGCGTCCACTGTTGCGTTGTTAGCAGCCCCATCTCCTGCCTCGGCGTCCACTGTTGCGTTGTTCGCAGCCCCGTCTCCTGCCTCGGCGTTCACCGTGGTACTGATCACAGCCCCGGCTCCTGCCTCGGCATTCACCGTCGTCGTCATCGTAGCGGCAAGAGGTATCACCTCTGCCTCCGCTTCATCTACCGTGGCGCTTTCCGCCATGTCCTCCACTACCCCGACATCACTGGTCACAGTATTTTCCGGCACATTATCGCCGACATTCTCTATGGTATATCCGCAGCCTGACAGAACAACGGATGAGAGAAGAGCACATACAAGTATTTTTTTCATTTGCATAGCTACCTTTCGTACAAAATCTCACATTATGATATTCCATTATACGCCTACTGATACAGAAAAGCAAAGCTTCCC
>CALZEZ010000082.1 GCA_945643825.1 uncultured Lachnospiraceae bacterium | reverse complement strand
GTAACATAATTAATTGTTACAACGTAAAACTCAGTACCTTTTCCAGATAAGTCGGTTGCAAGTACTGTCCCGTAATCAGCTGATCCAAGGTCTACCATCTCGATTGTTACATTGGAATTAGCAGCTTCATAGCCGTCCTTCAGTGCCTGCCAGTAAGGGGTAGCATCCTTATCCCAGATTGCCCATTTTAAAGTAACCGGCTCTGCAGTCTCTTCTGCAGGAGCTGCCTCTGCAACCTCTTCCTTTGCAGCCTCAGCCGGTGCTGCTTCTTCTTTTGCCGGTGCTGCCGGTGCTGCTTCCTCTTTTGCGCCACATCCTGCCAGAACAGAAACGAGCATTGTGGAAGCAAGCAATACACTTATTACTTTTCTTTTCATCAATAATTCCTCCCTATATAATATTGCGTTTTCCTTAACCCTTGTGGGCTATCGTGATTTCAGTATAATAATCTATTATTTTATTTTACATGGAATTTCTTTTTATTTCATTCATATTTTATTTCACCTGCCACCTGATTGGCAAAAAAGATATCTTTTTTTTGACATTCATGCATTATTTTTTTCTCTTCCTCAAAATGCCCTCGTTTTGTTTCCAAATCATGAACACCTATGATAAAATGGCACTAGACACAAGGAGGATACCGGTTTGGCAAAGAGACTGCGTTTATCATTTAGTTCCATACGTACACGAATCCTTCTAATCGTTATTTCCCTGGTGATCCTGATCAGCGGCATCATTACGATTGCGAGCTTTTTCGTGGTTTCCATCAATCTACAGCAGAATCTGTATCAGACCTCTGAGACCAGACTCTCTTTTCTATGCGCTTCGATTGATTCAAACATAAGCAGTGTAAAAAGCTTCATCCACTCCTGCCAGACCAGCAGCAAAATCTCCGCGTTTGCCTTAGAAGAAGAACCCTGTGATAATCGAATCCGGCTCGAGGCACATGCTTTCGCCAAGGATACCTATTACTCCAATGTGGCACTCACAACGCAGCTGATCCGCCTTGTTGTCATCGGAAGAGGACGGGACGATATTGTTCAGGCCGTTTCCTCTGCCAACTCCTCTGTTGCCGTATCCAAGGAGACTATTCTGGCTCTCCCCTATTTTGAAACACTTCGCACAAATGTGAATCAGGCTTCTATTGGCATTGTGTCTGATCCTTTTCTCCCCACCAGACAGGTCTCGATGATTCCTTTTGTCTACCCCATTTATCATCCCTATCTGGCAGATGAAATTGGATATATTTTTACCGAGATGTCAACCTCCGTCATCACGGAGCCGGCAAATCAATATCTGGCAGACTCAGGCAGCCGCCTTTTCTTCCGCATCGCAGATACCTATTATCAATATGAAAACAATCAGCTGCTCGCCTGCGAATATCCTTTTGAAATCATAGAAGATCTATCCGCGTATTCTCTGCGCAAGGACACAAGCATCCAACGTGTACTCATGAGAGAAGAAGCAAAAGAATATATTATGATTACCAAGCCTTTAAACATGGAGCGGGGGGCCGTAATCGAATGTGTAGATGCCAATCAGCTTTCTATAAACATTTTGAAAACCTTCTCCCTCATCGTGCTGATTATTATTGCTGCAGCGAGCTTCATCGGTATTTTTCTTTTCTGGTTTCTTCAAAGGACCGTGACAGTTCCTGTATCCAGACTTCAGAGTCGTATCGCAAGGATCGAGCAAGGGGATTTCTCCCGCGATCCCTCCACGGAATGGAATCATGAGCTTGGGGAAATCGGCAAGACGATCAATAATCTCTCCGAAAATGTCTTTCTGTTAATGAACCAGCGTATCGAGGATGAAAAGCAGAAAAAGGATTATGAATATAAGATGCTGCAAAGTCAGATCAATCCTCATTTTCTGTATAATACATTAAATTCCATAAAATGGATGGCTACCATACAGAATGCGCCCGGCATTGCAGAGATGACAACCTCGCTTTCCAGACTTTTGAAGGATATTTCCAAAGGGACAAAAAACCTTGTCTCCATCGGTCATGAGCTTGACCTGATCCGGGATTACTTCACCATTCAGCAATATCGGTACGGAGGAACCATTACCATGGATATACAGGTTGACGATGACAGCCTGCTTGACTGTGAGATTTTAAAATTTACTCTGCAGCCGCTTGTTGAGAACGCCATTTTTCATGGTATTGAGCCGAAGGGAACCGCCGGAAGAATCACGATCCATCTCTATCAGACCACGCCGCAGAGCATTCGGATCGATGTTTCGGACGATGGAATCGGTATAGAGCCCGAGACGCTTAAGAGTATTCTGGATAATGATTCGGCCACTCCCTCCTCCTTTTTTAAGGAGATCGGCATCAGCAACGTCCACAAGCGTTTGCAATATGAATTCGGAGAGGAATACGGTCTTAGCATAAACAGCAGGAAGGGCGAATTTACAACCATTTCTATTCTATTACCCTTTAGAAAGAGTGAAGAGATTTATGATAAAGCTATTAATCGTCGATGACGAGCCTTTAGTACAGGCCGGAATAAAGTCCATGCTCAACTGGGATGAGTATAATGTCTCCATCGTTGGTACTGCTTCAAATGGTGCGATTGCCTATGACATGATAAATGAGCTCGAGCCGGAAATCGTGATTACCGATGTCAAGATGCCTGTTATGAGTGGTCTTGCGCTTGCTAAGAAATGCCATGAGGAGAACAGAGAGCTGCCCTGCTTTATCATTCTTACCAGTTACGAGGACTTTCATTTTGTAAAGGAAGCAATTACATATCAGGTAGTCGACTATCTGATCAAGCTGGAGCTGACCCCCGAGTCACTCGGGACAACATTGGAGCGCGCTATTGCCAGAGTCGAAGAATACCGGAAGAATAATATAACCGCATCCTCTTCCGTGGACAGTGTTTCTCTTCTGAAGGCGCAGTTTTTCACACGACTGCTCTTAAATCTTTTCGAATCCGAGCAGCAGTTTCAAACCCAGGTCGATAATCTGAATATTGATTTTCAATATGACGCCTTTGCGGTAAGCTATGTTGAGATTTTCAGCAATAAATTGAGTCAGATGGCACCGGATAAACGAATCAGCCTGTACACCAGCAGTCTGCAGATGGCCAGCGAGCTAATCTCCAAGTATGTTCCCTGCCATGTTCTATCCATGGATGTCAAGCATTTTTGTATCATCTTTTTCCTAAAAAACAGATCTGCTTCGGAGGCTAAGGAAATCCTGCAAAATGCGCTTTCACAGGTTTCCACCATGCTGTTTAATTATTACAGTGTCAATATCTATGCCAGTGTAGGATCCGTGGTAAACACTCCCTTCCAGATTGCCTCCTCCTATCAGGACGCAAAGCAGATCTTTTCAAAAATCACTCCATCGAAGTCCATTCTGTTTTTTGATGAGATATCCGATGAGGAGGCTTTGAAAAATGTTTTTAACATGTCCTTGTTCCGGGAGGACATCCGGAAGGCATATGCTGAGTTTAATGAGAGCTCTCTCTATGACATTTTTACCAATATTATGGGATTGTTCGAAAATCAGTCTGCCCATTATATGCAGGCACTGGATGCTGCCGGGAGCATACTGTATCTCTCTCTTTCCCTGCTAAATAACGGAGAACAGACCGTATCTGAGATCTTTGCAGACAAGCCAAACGGATATCGTTCCCTGTATGAGCTGACCAGTGTAGAACAGATTATTGAATATATGAAGACCTTGCGGGACGGGCTATGCGAAATCTTCAGGGAACATAATAAGGACTATAAAAATCATATTGTCCTTAATGTGAAAAAGTATATTAATGAGCACGTGAAGGAAAAGCTGACTTTGAATAAGGTTTCCGAATCCTTCAATATCAGTCCCAATTATTTAAGTGTCCTTTTTTCCAAATACAGTGATATCGGTTTTTCGGATTATATCAACCAGTGCAAAATAGAAGCCGCCAAGAAAATGATGTCGGAGAGCGATTATAAAATCTATGAGATATCCGACATTCTGGGCTTTGAAAGTGCTTTTTATTTCAGCAGGGTTTTTAAAAAGGTGACAGGCTTGTCCCCGAGGGATTACAAAAACGTACAATAAGGTTAGATAGGAGAATTAATGATGTTAGAACAGATTGCTTCAAACTATAGGTGTGCTTTTCATGCGTACGCTCCTTTTCCTTCTGCCTCAGACACGGCAGCCTGGAGCGCTCTGGACAGGGACTGGAAGGAACAGACGATACGTCTCGCAGAGCAATATCTTCATTTTGATTATCCTCATCTATCTGCCACTGATTTTATGGATTTTACACGAACCGGGAATCGTGTCCGGTATGAGGATCGCTTCTTTCAAAAAAGACATGCCCTGAATGCTCTTGTCCTTGCAGAATGTGTGGAAAACAAGGGACGGTTCATGGATGATATCATCAACGGCATTTTTTCGATCTGCGAGGAAAGCGCCTGGCAGCTTCCGCCTCATAACTCCTACATCCGTGATATGCCGCAGCTTCCCCTTCCCGATGCATCCGCTCCTGTGCTGGATCTGTTCGCCTGTGAGACCGGTGCGGTTCTTGCAACGGTCTATTATCTTCTCGCAGATAAGCTGGATGCGATCAGTCCGTTCATCAAAAAGAGAATTGCCTCTGAGCTTGAGCATCGCGTTTTTACGCCTTATCTGAACACACATTTCTGGTGGATGGGGAATGGAAGAGAGCCCATGAATAACTGGACAATCTGGTGTACCCAGAATGTTCTTCTGTCCTTTTTCCTGACCTGCTCTGATCAGGCGCTTTTGCAGAAAGTTCTCGTGAAGGCCTGTCAGAGTGCCGATTATTTTCTGGACGAGTATGGGGAGGACGGCTGCTGTGATGAGGGTGCTCAGTATTATCGCCACGCGGGCTTGTGTCTTTTCAACACACTGGAGATTGTAAACGCTGTGACAGGTAACAGCTTCGCCAGTGTCTATCAGAATCCCAAAATCAAAAATATGGCAGCCTATATCATGAATGTACATATTCACGATTTGTACTATTTGAATTTTGCCGATTGCTCTCCTGTCGCCGGACGCGCCGGAGTAAGAGAATTTCTTTTTGCAAAGCGCATAGAAAATGCATCCATGATGCGTTTTGCAGCTCGTGATTTTGTGGCAGGACTTCCGGAAACGCTTATTCTGCCTACGGAAAACAACCTCTTTTATCGACTGCAGAATGCTTTCACGATAAGAGAAATACGGGAATTTGCACAGCAAAGCAATGCCGGTATTTCCTATCCCGATCTATACTATCCCAGTGTCGGGGTATTTATTGCCAGAGACGATACCCTCTATCTCGCAGTAAAAGCCGGCGATAACGATGACAGCCATAATCACAATGATACCGGCAGCTTTACAATATACAAAGACGGGAAGCCGCTTTTGATCGATGTAGGTGTGGAAAGCTATACAAAGAAAACTTTTTCGCCAAGGCGCTATGAAATCTGGACCATGCAGTCCGCTTATCATAACCTTCCCACGATAAACGGACAGCTCCAGCAGGATGGCGAACAATACAAGGCGCGCGAGGTTTCCTATTCTCTGACGGATCAGAAATGTGAGATACAAATGGAGCTTGCAGATGCTTACCCGAAGCAATCCGGGCTTCTGTCCTATGTGAGAAGGGCTTGTCTCCTAAAGGGCAGAGAAATCGTGATTCAGGATACTTTCCGATTCCACAAAAATGTCCCCATGGTATTAAGCCTTATGACATACGAGCAGCCTGTTCCCGAAAAGGCGGATGGGGCGCTTTGCCTCTCTGTTGGAACCGCAGGAACGCTCAGGATAACCGGTGGAACGCTTCATTCGATCGAAACGATTCCGATTAGCGATCCCAGACTCCAGATCTGCTGGAAGCATGAGATATACCGGATATTGGTTGACGTGGAATCGCCGGAGCTGGAAATTCGTGTTTTCTGATGTGGGATGTAGTGCGAGATCCCGACCTTGACAAGGTCTTGTTGCGTTTATTAATAGGAGGAATTCGTAATGGTTGTTGACGTGCTTATTTATCATGCTTTTTCAAGCGTGCCCGGGAAGGGCAATCCCGCCGGTGTGGTTCTGGATGCTGGTAATCTTTCTGATAGTCAGATGCAAGAGATTGCCAAGGAATTGGGATTTAACGAAACGGCTTTTATCCTCCTGGATAATCACAGCATAGCAATTCGATATTTTACACCCGGTCACGAGGTTCCGGTGTGTGGTCATGCAACAATCGCCAGTATGGCTGCACTGGCAGAAAAAGACTTAATCAAAGAAAATCTTGTAAAAATCCATACTGCAGCCGGTATTCTGGACATTGAAATCAGAACCGGAGAGCAAATTAAAATCGGAATGCAGCAGACTCCTTACAAGGAGATTGCATTTGGCGGAAGCGTTGATGCGCTCGCAAGGGTGCTTGGGCTGGAGGAATCTATGCTGGACGAACAATATCCGATCCGATATGTCAATACAGGCCTTTGGACTCTTCTTGTACCAATCAGGAGATTATCCTATTTTAAGCAAATGCATCCGGCTACAAAGGATTTTCCAAGTGTTTTAATCGAGCAAAGCAGAGCCTCGATTCATCCCTTCTG
>CALZEZ010000081.1 GCA_945643825.1 uncultured Lachnospiraceae bacterium | reverse complement strand
GGGTCTTCATTGGATAGCAAGGCTATCCTTGCCTTTGTTTTCTTATGCTCAAGAATATAGCTGTCGGACTGTAAATCCTCACTCCACCTGTGTTCCAGAATTTGATATGTCTTTAAATCCTCTATTTTCATTAAAAATAACTCCCTTTCTAAAACGATGATGTATATTATATCATAGTTTTCCCAATTTTACCTCATATCAATTAAAAGAGCGGACAAATTCCGAAGAATCCATCCGCTCAGTGTAAAAGGGGAATTTTTACCAATGTTTAATGATGAAGTATCTCTTCATCACTTAATGTATCATATCAGAATTTTCTGCCCCTTGCAAGGATAAATTACATTATATCTCAAAAAATGTCATCGCAAGTTTCGACAGCACAATCTCCTGTATCACAATACCACGCATTTTCTTCTGCGCAAGGTTGATATCGCAAAATGCTTCCAGTGGGTAAAGCTTCTGGATATACTGTCTTTTTACTCTTCCGAAGAGACCCTTTTTCTCTGTCATTTCACATACTTTTACCCGTGCTTTAAGCTTCTCATAGGTTTTGTAGGAAAAGCTGTCCCTGGTCATATAGAAGAAATGACTCTCAAGTGTGGTTTCCGGTGCAGTATCCTTCGAGATATAATGCTCCACAACCGCCTGGAACTTAAAAGGTACTTCGCTGCTTTTCAAAATCTCTTCGTAGGAGTATTTTGCTCCAAGATAGATACTCGAAGTATCCGTCATTACATATTTATAATCCTCATATACCATCCTTTTCATCTGCCTATATCTGATCAGCTCTTTCGTCAATCTTCTCTATTTTATCAGCACTTAATCTAACTGCTTCCCTAATCTGCTTCAAAGAAATTCCTGTTTCCTGTGAAAGCTCATCCGGCGTCACATTCCTGCCGAGTGTTGCCGCAAGCTCACCTGCCGCATCTGCCACCTTATTCACTTTGTCTGCGAGCTTCTCATCCTTTCTCTGTTCTTCAAAATCTTCTGTAATTAACTCCTCCATCGCATCCATCACCAGCTTAGTGAGCATGCCCTGCGCCTCCTCGGCATTTTCAAGCGCCCCTAACATTGTCACTCCCATTGCTAATGCCACATTACCCTCTCCAATCAGATCCTCCAGGAAAACTCCTTGACCGGTATACAGCTTTGCAATCTGAATCACATCAGGAAGATACATTTCTATGAGACGTGCCTGTGCTGATTTGTCGCCTGCCATAGCCGACAGAGTGATCCCTTCTCTTTCGCCTTGCGAATACTCAGGAAGCTCCCGTAATTCAAGTTCATATTGCTCCAGATAATTCATTTCCTGGTCGGACAGATAGTGATCCACATCTACCGGTTCACGAAGTCCTATCTTATGGGAAACCAGATAGGAAAAGACTAGCTCCATTTGTTCCTCACTCAGCCGGCAATCCTGCATTGTTTCCCATACCTGCTCTTTTGCAACACAGTTTCCCTGTTTTGACGCAATCTGCACGATTTCCTGCAGCTTTTCTGCAAATAATGTTTCTGCCTTCATGAAAAACGCCCTTCCTTCTATTTTACATGAGTATGAGTAAACAGATGATACTGACAGTACTCATAATTCCCATTACACTTCGAACAAAACCGAAATTCCAGATTCTCATCATCCATCTCCGTTCGTCCGCAAATTGCACATTTATGCTTGCTGATCTGTCCGTTTGCGCTCCGATACTGCATATTAGACCGCTTGGATGCCTGCCTTGCCTTCCGCTTATACTCCATATGCCGCTTCATTTGTTTCGGTGTCATATGAAACCGATTCCTGCTCATCAGATAAAACACCACAAAGTTTAGCAGTGATGCGCATATTGCAAATCGATCACATACATTACCGGTAAACATGCCTGCCACAAGCATGATGGCATATATAATACCAAGTACCTTTACCTTAATTGGCAGAATAAACATAAGAAGAACCTGAACATCCGGAAAAGTAGCGGCAAATGCCAGGAAAATGGACATATTGACATAGTACGTGGTGAAATAGCCCGCCGCTATGGAAAAGAATTCCGGCGGAATAACCGTATAACGGATATAAAAATATGCCATCATTGCAAAGCTACCAAGCACTGTAAACAGCATGCCGGAAAACAGATATACGTTATAGCGATAGGTTCCCCAGGTTCTTTCCAGGGAACTACCAATGGAGTAGTAAAAATAAAGGGTAATCAGGACGAAAAAGATATTTGACTGACTGGGTGGCACAATAATCCAGCTCACTAGTCTCCAGATCTGACCATGCAAAATAGCATAGGGATTCAATGTCAGATACTGTAAAAAGCTTGCATTGATAAACTGAATGACATATCCACAGCCATAACACAATATTAATAATAAGGATATATTGGGAATCGCATATTTTCCGAATTTACGTTCAAACCAGCTCATAGTCGTCTCCTATTCGTGAAAGTACTTACCATTTTACCATTGTGATAATTAATTGTAAACCGAGCCGCTTACAATTTAGAAAAAGTTTAGAAGTAAAAAATTGCATTTTAAAATATGCTGTCGTATAATAATTTGGACTGTCAAAAAAGCAGAGACTACTGTGGTTTTAGAAAGGATCTGACAATGAACGAGAAGACTTATACTCTTGGAATTGATATCGGCTCTACTACTGTTAAAATAGCCATTTTGGATGCAAATCATTCCATTCTCTTTTCCGATTATGAAAGACATTTTGCAAATATACAGGAGACCTTGTCTCATCTGCTCCAGAAAGCATATCAGCTCACCGGAGACTGTATCGTACATCCCATGATCACAGGTTCCGGCGGTCTTACTCTCGCCAATCACCTGCAGATTCCATTTGTGCAGGAGGTTATCGCGGTATCTACCTCCCTGCGTGAGCTCGCTCCCCAAACCGATGTCGCTATTGAACTTGGCGGCGAAGATGCAAAAATCATTTATTTTGAAGGTGGCAATGTAGAGCAGCGCATGAACGGCATCTGCGCCGGTGGTACCGGCTCCTTCATTGACCAAATGGCTTCTCTTCTTCAGACGGATGCTTCCGGTCTCAATGAGTATGCAAGAGACTACCATTCTCTATACACGATTGCTGCCAGATGTGGTGTTTTCGCCAAAACTGATATTCAACCTCTAATCAATGATGGAGCTACAAAGGAAGATTTGGCTGCTTCCATTTTTCAGGCAGTTGTCAATCAGACGATTTCCGGTCTTGCCTGTGGAAAACCGATTCGGGGACATGTTGCGTTTCTTGGTGGCCCCCTTCATTTTCTTCCGGAGCTGAAGGCAGCCTTTATCCGCACCTTGAAGCTTGATGAAGAGCACGTTATCGAAACAGAAAACTCACATCTTTTTGCCGCAATCGGCTCTGCCCTGAGTGCAAAGGATGCGACTTTCTACACCATGCAGGAAATGGTTGACAAGCTTTCACACGACATCAAAATGGAATTTGAGGTGGAACGACTGGAACCACTTTTTGCGGACAAGCAGGACTATGATGCATTCCTCGCAAGGCACAACTCCCATCATGTAAAAACAGCTGAATTATCCTCCTATCAGGGTAACTGTTATCTGGGAATTGATGCCGGATCAACCACAACAAAGGTTGCACTGGTCAGTGAAGCTGGTGATTTACTATACTCCTTCTATAGTAATAATAACGGAAGCCCCTTACATACTGCCATCAAAGCTGTTCAGGAGATTTATTCCCTGCTTCCCGAAAGCGCTCACATTGTTCGCTCCTGCTCTACCGGTTATGGCGAGGCGCTGATGAAAGCTGCTTTTTTACTGGATGACGGAGAGGTTGAAACGGTTGCTCACTATTATGCAGCTGCGTTCTTCAATCCTGATGTAGACTGTATTCTGGATATTGGCGGACAGGACATGAAATGCATTAAGATCAAGAACCAGACTGTAGATTCTGTCCAGCTCAATGAAGCATGCTCTTCCGGTTGCGGGTCGTTTATTGAAACCTTCGCTAAGTCCTTGAATTATTCGGTTCAGGATTTTGCGTCAGCCGCCCTTTTTGCTGAACATCCCATTGATCTTGGTACCCGATGCACTGTATTCATGAACTCTAAAGTAAAACAGGCACAGAAGGAAGGTGCCTCTGTTGCAGATATTTCTGCCGGTCTGGCCTATTCCGTCATAAAAAATGCATTGTTTAAGGTCATTAAGGTTTCCGATGCCTCCTCTTTAGGAAAAAACGTCGTGGTTCAAGGCGGTACCTTCTATAACAATGCGGTTTTGAGAAGCTTTGAGAAAATCGCTGGTTGTGAGGCAGTGAGACCTGATATTGCAGGTATCATGGGTGCTTTCGGAGCCGCATTAATCGCACGCGAGCGCTTTGCCGAGAATCCTTCTCATGAAAGCACGATGCTGACCATAGAGAAAATCAATGCCATGCAATATACCTCCTCCATGACCAAATGTCAGGGATGTACCAATCATTGCCGTCTTACCATCAATACCTTCAACGACGGAAGAAAATATATCTCCGGAAATCGGTGTGAAAAAGGCATTGGAAAACAAAAGAACGAAAGACAGATTCCAAACTTATTTGACTATAAATTGAACCGACTGTTCTCCTATGAATCACTTTCACCAGAAGCTGCCTACCGGGGAACTGTTGGTATTCCGCGCGTCTTAAATCTGTACGAGAATTATCCCTTCTGGCATACTTTCTTTACAGATCTGGGATATCGCGTGATTCTTTCACCCAGCTCTACCCATAAAACCTATGAGCTTGGCATTGAGTCTATTCCGAGTGAATCGGAATGCTATCCGGCTAAATTAGCGCATGGTCACGTTGCATGGCTTATCAAGCAGCATCCCGATTTCATCTTCTACCCTGCCATTTTCTATGAGCGCAAGGAATTTGAAGATGCCAGTAACCACTACAACTGTCCGATTGTAACCTCCTATTCGGAAAATATAAAAAATAACATGGAGGAAATAAGCAAAGGAGAGGTCGTATTCCGCAACCCGTTCATGTCCTTTGCCTCTACCAAAACCATTGCAGACGCTCTGAAAAAGGAATTTAAAGAAATTCCGGCCTCTGAAATCGAGGCTGCCGTAGATCATGCATGGAATGAACTGGAGCAGGTTCGAACAGATACGCAGAAAAAAGGAGAAGAGGTACTGGAATATATGACCAAAACCGGTACTAAGGGCATCGTCCTTGCCGGCCGCCCTTACCATTTGGATCCTGAAATAAATCACGGAATCCCAGAGCTCATCACCTCCTATGGTATCGCCGTTTTAACCGAGGACTCTGTTTCGCATCTGGCAAAACCGGAGCGGCCTTTGATTGTATCGGATCAATGGATGTATCACTCACGTCTTTATGCCGCTGCAAGCTTTGTGCGCACCAGAGATGATCTTGAGCTCATCCAGCTTAACTCCTTTGGATGTGGACTTGATGCCGTCACAACCGACCAGGTGAATGATATCCTGACCGGGTCAGACAAGATTTATACCTGTTTAAAGATAGACGAGGTTAATAATCTCGGTGCCGCACGTATCCGTATCCGCTCCTTGATTTCAGCTGTCCACGTAAGGGAAATACGGCAAAAAAAAGCCACGGTACGTTCCTGTGCAAATAAACGTGTGGAGTTTACTGAAAAAATGCGCTTGGACGGCTACACAATTCTGTGCCCCCAGATGTCTCCCATTCACTTTGAAGTATTGGAATCAGCTTTCAAAGCCTGCGGCTACAACTTCCAGGTTCTTGGCAACGATAATCGTGCAGCTATCGATATGGGCTTAAAATATGTAAATAATGATGCCTGCTATCCTTCTCTACTGGTTGTCGGCCAGATCATGGATGCGCTTCATTCCGGTAAATACGATTTGAACAAGACAGCCGTTGTTATGTCGCAGACCGGTGGTGGATGCCGCGCTACAAACTATGTAGGATTTATCCGGCGTGCACTCAAAAAAGCCGGTATGGAGCAGGTTCCTGTTATATCCGTCAACTTAAGCAAACTGGAGGCAAATTCCGGCTTTAAACTGGATTTAAATTTACTAACACGTGCCGCTTATGGTGCTGTCTTCGGAGACATTTTCATGCGCTGTGTTTACCATATGCGTCCTTATGAGTTAGTACCCGGTTCTGTTGAAGAGGTTCATCAGAGATGGCTTCCCAGATGTCAGGAATTTGTCTCTGCTAAGCATATGAGCTTCCACAAATTTAAGAAGATGTGTCGGGAAATGATTCATGATTTTGATGCAATTGCGATTAGAGATGTAAAAAAGCCAAAGGTTGGAATCGTCGGTGAAATTCTTGTCAAATACGCTCCTGCCGCAAATAATTATCTGGTAAATCTCCTCGAATCAGAAGGTGCCGAAGCTGTTGTGCCTGATTTACTCGACTTTATGCTCTATTGCTTCTATAATCAGATTTACAAAGCAGAATATCTTGGTACCAGCAAAAAAACAGCCTCCTTGTGCCGCCTTGGCATCTGGGCGTTAGAGTTCCTAAGAGGCAGTGCAACGAAGGCATTAAAAGAAAGCAAGAATTTTATACCTCCCAATTCAATCTATGAAACAGTCGAAAATGCAAAACCGATTGTTAATATCGGAAATCAGACCGGTGAGGGCTGGTTCCTGACCGGAGAAATGCTGGAGCTGATACAT
>CALZEZ010000080.1 GCA_945643825.1 uncultured Lachnospiraceae bacterium | reverse complement strand
CTGGCATAAGTCATGCCAAGCTCCCCTATTGCAATTCTCTTAATCTCCTCCAAATCCGTTCCGCTTGTGATCCTGCTGTACTCCTCATCGTTAGCCAGCTTCAAATCATTCAACCGGCTCTCAAGCGTAGCAATGTGCTTTACACTGTTCGTGATATCTGCCTGCAACGTGATATATCCTACCAGGACATAGCAGGTTGCAAGAAGTGCAAGGGTAAGAAAAAAGACATATCCAAAATTCATATGAAGTGCTTTTTCACGGTTTTTACGATTCGCATTAGAAAGCTTGGGTTTTGGCTGTTTACGCACAGCTTCCCTCACGTCCAGCTTTCGGGCTGCACTGTCATACTGATATGCAGTTCTTGAACGATTGGCTTGTTGTCTTGTTGCCATTGCAGTCTACCTTTCTAAATTCTTTCAAACACTCTTAGCTTTGCACTCTTAGAGCGACTGTTCTTCTCCTGTTCTTCTGTATCCGGAAGAATCGGCTTCTTTGTTATCACCTTTCCAAGTGGTTTCCGTCCACATACACATACCGGAAATTCCGGTGGACAGGTACATGGATTCTCATTCTGTCTGAAAATAGTCTTAACAATTCGATCCTCCAACGAATGAAAAGTGATCACACACAATCTTCCACCCGGGTTTAGTACCTCGATAAGCTTTGCCAATGAATCCTTTAAAACATCCAACTCATGATTACATTCAATACGAATCGCCTGAAAGGTCCTCTTTGAGGGATGTCCTCCTGTTGCCCGTATCTTTGCCGGAATTGCAGCCTTAATAATCTCATTCAGCTGTCCCGTTGTCTCAATCGGTGCTTTCATTCTAGCGCTGACAATATGCTTGGCAATATTCTTGGCGAACGGATCCTCTCCATAATCCCGAATCACATGAAACAACTGTGTTTCGGTGTAGTCATTTACGATCTCCTTTGCACTAATGCTTTGTCGGCGATCCATGCGCATATCCAATGTGGTATCCGTCTTATAAGAAAAACCTCTCTCCGCCGTGTCGAGCTGATAGGAAGACACTCCAAGATCAAGCATAATTCCGTCTACCCTGTCAATTCCCAGCTCATTTAGTACGCTGCAGGTATTCACATAGTTGTTCCGTACAATTGTAACTTTTTCCCGAAAAGGGCTTAATCTCTCGCCGGCAGCAGCAATTGCCGCATCATCCTGATCAATCCCTATCAGTCTTCCTGTTGTGAGCAGAGAAGCAATCTCATATGAATGACCGCCTCCACCCAATGTTCCGTCTACGTATATTCCATCAGGCTTTATCTTCAAATTGGATATTGTTTCTTCTAACAACACCGATTTATGTGAGAATGCCATTTGCTTTCCTCCGGTTCCATGCTAGATTCCAAGTCCAAGCTCTTCCATCTGCTCTGCGATCGATTCCATATCATCTTCATCTATCTGGCTCTGGTTTAGTTTCTCCTTGTCCCAGATTTCAATGCGGCTCGCAACACCAATCAAAACCACATCCTTTTCCAATCCGGCAAATTCTCTCAGCACACCCGGAATCAAAATACGTCCCTGCTTGTCCACCTCAACCTCAGCAGCTCCTGCTAAAAAGAAACGGACAAACTGGCGGGCATTCCTGTTCGTCAATGGTAATGTTTTAAGCTTCTCTTCAAAGGCATTCCACTCCGTGTTGTCATACACAAATAAGCAGCCATCCAATCCCTTGGTTACAACGAAGGTATCACCCAACACTTCGCGAAACTTTGAGGGAATAATCAACCTGCCTTTTGTATCGATCGTGTGGTTGTACTCGCCCATAAACATTACCAATCACCAACCTCTGAAGTGAGAATTGATTGAGGGAGTGTTATCTGCCACTTTATACCACTTCACTCCACCATCTGCCACTTCATACCACCATTTTACCCCACTTCACTCCACTTAGCAAGTCGTATTTTCATATTTTCTTAATAATTTTCATAATAATTTATTCAAAAAAAGAGACAGCAGAGTTCTTCACTCAACTGTCTCCTGGCGAAAGCTATTTCGTTTCCGTAGTTTGCTATATTTTCTTTTTTAACTGGATACGCACCACAATGAATGTTGTAATCGCAAATAATACTAAAAAGGCTGCAAGCATCTGGCTGACCGCAATTCCTGAACTTCCAATCTGAAGCTGATCTGTCCGTAGTCCCTCGATCCAGAATCTGCCAAGTCCATATCCTCCAAGATAGATAAGGCAAATCTCACCGTGAAATTTCTTATGATCACGATAAAGGAAAATTATCAGCAGCAATGCTAAATTCCACAAACTTTCATACAAAAATGTCGGATGAACCTGAATGTAATTAGTCGATGCACTCATGTGCTCTGCAATACTTGCGGAAATCTCGTTTGAACGGACAGCTTCAACAGGAAGCCTCATGGCAAACAAACCATCCGTATACTGTCCAAAGCATTCGCGATTCATGAAATTGCCCCAGCGACCGATAACCTGCCCAAGGATCAGCCCCATCATCGCTGTATCTCCCATCTGAAAGAAGCTGAGCTTCTTAACTCTGGTATAAATAAACAACGTAAGAAAGGCTGCAATGACAGCTCCATAAATGGCGAGACCACCTCGTCTTGTATTGAATATTGACAACAGATCATCCTTATACAAATCCCATGCAAATACAACATAATAGATTCTTGCGCCAATGATGGAGAAAATAATCGCATAAATTGCAAAATCCCAATAATTATCCGGATTTTGACCGGTGTGTTTTGCTTCCGCTGCTGCAACAAGCACACCGCACAACACTCCAATTCCGATAATAAGCCCGTAGAATGCAATTGGAAAACCAAAGATTGAAAAGCTCTTCGGTACATTTGTCAAATAGATTCCCAGGTTGGGAAATGCAATATCAGTAGCTCCCATAATATCTGGCATAACAAAACTCCTTATACATTAAAGCGGAACAGAATTACATCTCCATCCTGAACCACATATTCTTTTCCCTCAATGCGAACCAGCCCCTTTTCCTTGGCTGCTGCAATGGAACCCTGATCTAACAGATCCTGGAAATTGATGACTTCTGCCTTAATGAATCCTCGCTCAAAATCCGAGTGAATCTTTCCGGCTGCCTGTGGTGCCTTTGTTCCGACCTTAATCGTCCATGCTCTTGTCTCATCCTCACCACTTGTCAGAAAGCTCATAAGTCCTAACAGACGATAGCTAGCAGCAATCAGCTTCTCAAGTCCTGACTCCTTGAGTCCCAGATCCTCCAGAAACATTGCCTTTTCTTCCTCATCCAGCTCTGCGATTTCCTGTTCAATCTGTGCGCAGATAACAAATACCTCACTATCGTTCGAAGCAGCAAAATCCCGAACCTTGGCAACCCCTGCATTGCCGGCTCCATCGTCTGCAAGATCATCCTCTGCCACGTTTGCCGCAAAAATCACCGGCTTATAGGTCAGCAGATTATAGGAAGCAAGCAAAGCTTGTTCATCCTCATCCTCAACCACAAAACTCTTTGCAAGCCTGCCCTCCTCCAGATGTGCCTTCACTCTCTCCTGAAGATTTAACTCCTTGGCCTGCTCTTTATCCATCCTTGCAGCCTTGGCAGTCTTGGCAATTCTTCTTTCCAGGATCTCAATATCAGAAAAAATCAATTCCAGATTAATCGTCTCGATATCACGAAGCGGATCAATGCTCCCATCCACATGAATAACATTCGTATCCTCAAAACAACGGACGACATGTACAATTGCATCCACTTCGCGGATGTTACTTAAGAACTGATTACCAAGACCTTCTCCTTTAGAGGCTCCCTTCACAAGTCCCGCAATATCCACAAACTCGATTACAGCAGGAGTAACCTTTTTGGAATGATATAGATTTCCTAATTTCTTCAATCGTTCATCCGGCACTGCCACAATTCCAATATTCGGATCAATCGTACAAAACGGATAATTTGCTGATTCTGCCCCAGCCTTTGTCAATGAATTAAAAAGGGTACTCTTTCCCACGTTGGGCAGACCCACGATTCCCAGCTTCATAATCTGTATTCTCCTTTTGATAATCACTTCTCTTTCCACAAAAAAAGAGCCTGATACAACTCGATAAGTGTATCACAAACAGGCTCCCTTTTCAATATTCATCACTAAAATGTTATCTCGAAACGGCAAACCGCTCAATCATAGAATAATCTCACGATAATATCGCAGCCGAAAGAAAATGCCCTTTTCCCTCTTCAGACATATCAATAAGCATTCCCGGCTTTTCAGGGCACAGGCAAGCATTTGCTGCGAAACAGGTACATCTCCATAAATCATGTCAAAAATAGCATCCGGTTATCCAAAGCAGATGCTATTCCCACAACTAATACTTTTTAACTTTTTTTCGTTCTTCATAAATCTGAACATAATTTTCATAACGGATCTTACTGATTTTTCCGTTTTCCACCGCATTTTTCACTCCGCAATCCGGTTCACCGATATGGGAACATCCGGCAAAGCGGCATGCAGGTTCATATGCAAGAAATTCAGGATAGCAGGTCCAGACAGCTTCCTTATCAAGCTCATACAGCTCAATAGAACTGAATCCCGGCGTATCCAAAATAAATCCCGGAACAATCAGTGGAAGAAGCTGCGTATGTCGTGTGGTCTGTTTCCCACGCTCTATCTTATGACTGATCTCTCCGGTTTCCATTACCACTTCACGTTGCAGGCAATTGACAAGGGACGATTTACCCACACCGCTTGGTCCTGCCACAGTCGTCGTCTTTCCCAACAATATTTCCTGTAGTGCACGCAATCCTTCTCCCGTTTTTGCACTGACAGAAAGAATCGGATACCCGCTTGCGGTGTATACCTCCCGAATCAGTGCAATTTCCTCCGGGTCAGCAATATCAACCTTGTTGAATACCAGAATGCAAGGAAGCTTCTGCCGCTCCATTTGTATCAGAAACCGATCCAACAGATTAAAGTTTATCTTCGGTTTTGTATATGCAAATACTACAAGCGCCTGATCCACATTCGCCACTGCCGGCCTGATGAGACTGTTTTTCCTTGGAAGCAATTCAACGATGTTACCCTTTCTCTCTGTCTCATCCAGAATCTCCAGCTCAACATCATCCCCAACGAGTGGTTTTATCTGCATATTGCGAAAAGCACCCTTTGCCTTGCACTCGTAGATCTGCTCCTCACAATCCACGTAATAGAATCCAGCTATTCCCTTGATGATCTTGCCCTTCATGTTTAATTTTCCTTTGTAAACAACAGATCTCTGCTAAAATTCATCTCCTGCTGTGTTCCATCTGCCGCAGTTGTAAAATAATGAAACGAAATGGTTCCACTTTCTGATTTGATTCCACTGTAATTCACGGAGAATGGAAAGGATGTTGTTGCCATATCCATCAGTACTGTCCCATCTGCCGCACGAATGGTTACCTGTACGCTTGTTCCATTCTTAAAGCCCGGATCCTCTTCCAAGGTAGGTCCCAGAATATTGCCACTAAAGGAATACGTAGCAGCAGAAGGTCCCCTGGATACCCTGATATCAATCATGGTTCCCTTCTCCACATAGGTATCCACCGAATAGCTCTGATAGCAGATTTTATTTTGTGGGTATTCTTCATTATCCACATACTCGACATTGCCAAGCACAAGATTATTCTCTATGAGGATTGCCATCGCTTCATCCTCCTCGCGCCCGCGCAGATCCGGCACCTTTACCTTACTCTCTTCCTCGCCAAGACTAACATAAAGCGTGATGGAGGCGCCTTCCGTCGCAAGCTCTCCGCCCTGTGGTAATTGTGCAATAACCCTTCCGACTTCAATGTCAGAATTGTATTCCTCCTCCTTCACTACCTCAAAGCCACCCTTTCGCAGAACAGACTCTGCTTCCTCATAGCTCTTTCCTGCTACATCCGGAACCTGTGTGCCTGCATTACCCAAGCTGACCGTCAGAAGAACACTCTGTCCCTGCTCAACCTTTTCACCCTTTGCAATACTTGCACTTATCACCTTATCCTGCCCATAGTCTGCCGAAGGAACATATTGAACCTCAGCAATCAGGGACACCTTTTCAAGTGCCAGCTTTGCATCCTTTAACGTCAAGCCTTCTACATCCGGCATTGTTACTGTTGTAATCTGCTGCTCAGTCGCAGAGGAGTTATTCTCACCAATAAAGTCAAATACACCGATTGCCTTACCCACCAGAACGAAAATGATACAACCGATTATCACTGCCGCAGCTACAGTCAGTGCCGTGGTGATTTTCTCTACCCTTGGATCAAACTCCGGATCAAACTCGTCATCCGGATCCTCGATTTTCTCTTTTTTATGCTTTGCACGTTCTTCCTTCTCCACATCCTTTTTCAATCGCAAGGAAGCCTCAGCATCATGCTGCTTCGACTGTCTTTTTATCTGGTGCATCTCATTGTCTGTAATAGCCTTTGTTGCAGCATTCTCCTCGGGATCCACCATTTTTACAAAGTCATCATCCGGATTTGTGAGTGACTTTTTCAAATCCTCAATCAGTTCTGCAATCGACTGATATCTTCTGTCCGGACTCTTTTGACAGCATTTGAATACAATCTGTTCCACACTGACCGGAATTTCAGAAACATATTCTCTCGGAGACGGTAATGGCTCCTGTATGTGCTTGATCGCAATTGCAA
>CALZEZ010000079.1 GCA_945643825.1 uncultured Lachnospiraceae bacterium | reverse complement strand
TTCTGTCGCAGATAGGCTATGTGGTTGCGTATGGATTTGCAGGTATTGCGGCTGACGGACTGGCGAAGGGACTCCATATCGGTGTCGGGCGTGGAGCCGCTGTTGTAATCATGCTTTCTGGAGGGCTTCTTGCGTTAACGGCAGGAATTCTATATGGCATGAAGTCGGTCAGAGCACTGGAAGAACAGGAGAACCGGAAACATGAATGAAATATATGTGGAGCTTGTAAAAAATGATATCCGGGATCATAAGCTGATGTCTGTGGTGACAGTGATTTTTACTGCGGTGTCAGCAATGTTAGTCGGGCTTACGATTCTGCTGTTTACCTCCTTGTCCGGTTCTATCGACCAGCTGATGGAGAAGGCAAAAACACCGGATTTTCTGCAGATGCATGCCGGCGAGATAAATGTGGAGCAGATAGAGGCGTTTGCCGGAAATCACGATGAGATTACGAAATGGCAGGTGTGTCGTTTCCTCAATCTGAATAATGGCATGCTTACCCTGGGTGGACAGTCTTTATCCGGCAATACCCAGGATAATGGTCTGTGTGTGCAGAATGAGGAGTTTGACTGGCTTTTGTCTATGGACAACGAAATCATCAGGCAGATACAGGAGGGCGAGGTCTATGTTCCGATCTGCTATAAGGACGAATATGGAGTATCGGTTGGACAGATCCTTGAAATCGGTGAGGAGAAGCTGAGGATAGCGGGCTTTTTAAGGGACTCTCAGATGAACTCCATGATGGCCTCCTCAAAGAGATTCTTAGTCAGTGAAGCTGATTATGATAGGCTTCGCGAATTGGGCGAGGAGGAATATCTGATTGAATTTCTGCTTAGTGACAGGGATTGTATTACACAGATTACGACTGCCTATCTGGATGCAGGACTGCCGGATAACGGTCCTGCCGTGACCTATGACCTGATCCGGTTTATGAATGCACTGTCAGATGGCCTGATGATCTGGGTGCTGTTCTTTGTCAGCGTGATGATTCTTCTGATTTCGATTCTCTGCATCCGTTTTCTTCTTATGACGAGCTTAAGCCGCTCACAGGTAGAAATCGGAACACTTAAGGCAATCGGAATCGGTATGAAGGGAATTCGAAGGATTTATTTTGGTAAATACCTGATTCTTACATTAATCGGCGCAGTATCCGGAGGAATTGCGGCAGCACTTGTTTCGGAACCGCTCAGTGCCGGATTGAGGGAGATGTACGGGGTGGATTCTGACGTGGCTACCCGGTATCTGTTTGCACTTTTGGCAGTCGCTGCTACGGTGGCTTGTATTCTTCTATCGATACACAGAACCTTAAATAAGCTGAAGAGAACGACGGCGCTTGCCGCTATGAGGGAGAGCAGGGTGCGGCAGGGGGATAACCGGCTGCGTTATCTGTTAATTGGTCTCGCAGTGTGCGCCTGCACATTTTTGTGCCCGGTGCCAAGACATATTGCGAGTACGCTTGCATCACCGGATTTTGTAACTTACATGGGTGTGGGAAACAGTGATGTGAGAATCGATGTCGCCAGACAGAATAAGCTGATGGAGGGCACGCAGGAGCTTGGGCAGGCATTAGAGCAGGACAGTGAGGTTCTGGAGTATACGGTTTTGATTACGAAGCGGTTTAAGGCTGGGCTTTCCGATGGAACAAATTGCAGTATTCTTGCGGAGCTTGGTGATCACACTGCTTTTCCGGTCAGCTATCTGGAAGGGACTGCTCCGGAGCACCCCGATGAAATCGCTCTGTCATCGCTTCTGGCTCAAGAGCTGGGACTGGGGCTTTCGGATTCAATAAGTCTTTCGGGGAGGGAGAACCGGTATACGGTATGTGGTATATACTCTGATATCACCAACGGCGGTAAGACGGCGAAGCTTTCTGCCGGACGGGCGAAACTAGAGATATTACCGGATGAGGACGTGATGTGGAGTATTCTGTATGTTTCGCTTCGGGATGGAACGGATATCGCTGCATGGATTCAGAAAAACGGAACGTTCACGGAGCAGATGGGAGCAAAGATCACGGATATCCGGACTTATGTGGAGGGAACCTATGGACAGATGATTCAGAATCTGGATATGGTTTCCGGTGTGGTTATAATCGCGTCCCTGGTAATTCTCTTTACGGTGGTGCTTTTATTCTTCCGTCTGATCGTGGAGCGTGAGCGAATGGATCTTGCACTGAAAAAAGCCCTTGGCTTTAGTAGCCGGGAGATTAAAAAGGCATATGGAGGAGGCACCTTGCCCTACATCGTGGTCAGTATACTGCTTGGAGTGTGGTTGAGCGTTGTTTTAGGGCAGACTGCGGCGGGTATGGTGTTAAGCTCGTTAGGTGCATCCGGTTTCCAGTTCGTAACAGATAAGATAATGACCTTTGCAATCATTCCGTTATCCGTTTGTATGGTTACCTTCCTGGCAATTGCCGGAGGAGCAAAGGAAGTAGACAGAATCAAGGCCTTTGAGGCGATGAGAAAGGAATAATGAGGTGGCTACAATACTAAGTGTTAAGGATTTATCCAAAAATCAGATACTACATAATGTTGATTTTGATCTGCATCAGGGTGAAATGGTTGCGATTATGGGACCGTCCGGAGCAGGAAAATCGACACTGCTCTATAACATTTCAGGAATGGATGAGCCGGATCAGGGTGAGGTTCTTCTGGACGATCGGAGACTGACAGGACTCTCTGAGGAGGAGAAGGCAAGACTTCGATTATATGAGATCGGCTTTGTGTTCCAGCAGATGAACACCATCGCCAATCTGGATATCTGGGGGAATATTCTTCTTCCTGCGCTGGGCAGCAAGGATGGGAGAAAGAATAAGAGAGTGTACGAGGAGCGTGCAAAGAAGCTTATGAAGGCGCTGGGAATTGAGGAGCTGTCTCACAGAAAGGTTACCGAGGTGTCAGGTGGACAGCTTCAGCGGGCCTGCATATGCCGAAGTATGATCATGTCGCCAAAGCTTCTGTTTGCTGACGAGCCGACCGGCGCATTGAACCGAAGTGCATCCGATGAGGTTATGGAGTCCTTTCTCAAGCTGAACCGGGAGGGGACAACTATATTGATGGTAACGCATGATTCTCTTGTGGCCTCAAGATGTGACAGAGTACTCTATCTCTTAGACGGCGCGATCCGCGGAGAGCTTTCACTTGGAAAATTTGAAGCAGAAGAGGGAAAGAGGCGCGCTGAGAGGACTAGAAAATGGCTCGAAGGGCTGGGATGGTAAAATTCAATCGTTTTTTTTGATCGGATGCGAAAGCGTCCGATTTTTTTGGCATTTTTTTGTGGAATAACGCTTTGTAAAATTTTGATGATGTGTTAAACTAAGATTGGTGTATTTTATGTAAAAAGTACGAAAAGGAATGTAAAAGGGGAAAATAAGTGGGGAGAGACAGATTAAAATCAAGACTGGGATTCATCCTGATTTCTGCCGGCTGCGCGATTGGGATCGGAAACGTCTGGAAATTTCCGTATATGGCGGGACTTGGAGGAGGAGGATGCTTTGTCCTGTTCTATCTGATATTTCTAGCAATTTTGGGTCTTCCGATCCTGACGATGGAATTCTCCATCGGTCGTGCCAGTCAGAAGAGTCCGGTGAAGGCCTATGAGGAATTGGAGAAGCCGGGACAGAAATGGCATATTCATGGAAAGCTGACACTGGTGGGCAATTATCTGCTCATGATGTTTTATACATGTGTTGCCGGTTGGATGCTGTATTATTTTTATCTGACAGCAACCGGAAAAATGGAGAATTTAAATCCGGAGGAGGTAGCACTTCGCTTTTCACAGATGTTGGAGAAACCCGTCACAATGGCTTTCTGGATGGTACTTGTCGTCACAATCGGAATCTTTGTCTGTGCCAGAGGTCTTCAGAAGGGCTTAGAGAAGGTTACGAAGTTTATGATGCTCGCGCTGCTGGCAATTATGGTGATTCTTGCAGTGAACAGCTTTTTCATGCCGGGAGCAAGAGAGGGACTCTCGTTTTATCTGGTTCCGGATTTTGGAAGGATGAAGGAGACAGGAATCATCGCCACCCTGGTTGGCGCGATGAATCAGGCCTTTTTTACTCTTAGCATCGGCATTGGCTCCATGGCGATCTTTGGAAGCTATATCGAAAAGGAGTATTCTCTTATGGGGGAATCCCTTCGGGTGGTTCTATTAGATACCTTTGTGGCGATCACAGCTGGGCTGATTATCTTTCCGGCATGCTTCACCTATCAGGTGGATCAGACCTCAGGACCAAGCCTGATTTTTATTACACTGCCAAATATCTTTGCGAATATGAAGCTTGGAAGGCTATGGGGAAGTCTGTTCTTTTTGTTTATGTCCTTTGCGGCACTGTCCACGGTGCTTGCTGTTTTTGAGAATATTATCTGTTGTGGAATGGAGCTGACCGGATTTAGCAGGCGCAAAATGAGCTGGATCAATTTTGTACTGATCACGCTTCTATCAATGCCGTGCGTGTTAGGCTTTCAGGTCTTGAAATGGAAGGGGTTGGAGTTCTTTGGCGGAACGATTCTGGATCTGGAGGATTTTCTGGTAAGTAATCTTTTTCTTCCATTAGGCTCCCTGACGTATCTGTTGTTTTGTGTATCCAGATATGGCTGGGGCTTTGAAAATTTTAAGAATGAGGCAAATACCGGAAAAGGGCTTAAGGTACACGACTGGATGCGTGGATATTTGAAATATGTGCTTCCCTTTATTGTATTGTTCATTTTTGCTTTTGGAATTTACGACAGATTTTAGAGAAGAGGTATAGAATGCAGTTTGATGATAGATTTGAATTTCGCGATATTAAGATAGAGGAATCCGATCAGGCGGTAGCGATTGAGCAGATCTGCTTTCCGCCTAACGAGGCATGCTCCGAGAAATGCATGAAGGAGCGCATTGGCGCGGCATCAGAATTATTTATGGTTGTTATGGACAGAAAAACCGGACGGTTAGCCGGCTTTCTCAACGGACTTTCGACGAAGGAGAGTTCTTTTCGGGATGATTTTTTTACTGACATCTCACTTTATGATAAAGAGGGTGGCAATATCATGTTACTCGGACTCGATGTTCTGCCGGAGTACCGGGGGCAGGGACTGGCACGTGAGATTGTGAGAAGATACGCCCTGCGGGAAAAGGAGAAGGGAAGAAGGAAGCTGATTCTGACCTGTCTGGACTCCAAGGTTTCGATGTATTTAAAATTTGGCTTTACGGATCTTGGCATTGCCAATTCCACTTGGGGTGGAGAAGAGTGGCATGAGATGAGTTACTTAATTGACTGACAGGGGGAAGGAAGATGACCCGGCAAGAGGCATTGGAGTACGGACTGTCGTTTGAGAATACGTATCAGGATGCTCCGTTTCATGATCCGAACTGGCAGTTAGTGCGGGTAAGTGGCAGTAAAAAAGCATTCCTTTGGACATATGAGCGTGACGGCTATGAAAACCTGAATGTAAAGGTGGATCCGGCGTGGCGCGATTTCTGGAGAAGCACCTATCGGTCGGTGCTTCCTGGATATCATCAGAATCCGGAGCATTGGAATACGATAATTTTGGATGGGAGCATTCCGGACGATGAGATAAGAAGAATGATCGCAGAGAGCTATGATCTATGTACGGACACCCCTTCTAAGAGGATCTATGAGGCGGTGAAGAGGATTCCTAAGGGGCGTGTGGCAACCTATGGCCAGGTTGCACAGATGGCAGGCGATCGGAAGATGGCGCGTGCTGTGGGGAATGCACTGCATAAAAATCCGGATCCGGAAAACATTCCCTGTTTTCGGGTTGTAAACAGTAAAGGGGAGCTGGCCGGTGAGTTTGCATTTGGAGGAGAAGGTGCGCAGGCAAGGCTTCTTATGGAAGACGGAGTTGAAGTTGTCCGCGGCAGAGTGGATTTAGCAAAGTACGGCATGGTATTGGATGAGATAGGGGATTAGCCTGAAAATGAAAGGAGAGCAATGGATGAAGACGAGAATAGGAATATTGGGCTATGGTAATCTGGGAAAAGGAATCGAATGCGCGATTAAGCAGAATGAGGACTGTGAGCTGGCAGCTGTTTTTACGAGAAGAAAGCCGGAGGATGTGAAGATTCTGACGCCGGGTGTTAAGGTCTATTCGGTTGATGATGCAGTGAAGTATAAGGATGAGATCGACATACTTATTCTGTGTGGAGGCAGTGCGACTGATCTCCCGACGATGACGCCGCAGTATGCACAGTGTTTTAATGTGGTAGACAGCTTTGATACGCATGCGAATATTCCGGAGCATTTTGCGAGGGTGGATGCAGCGGCAAAGCAGGCGGGAAAGCTCGCTTTGATTTCCTGCGGATGGGATCCTGGAATGTTTTCCTTAAACCGTTTGTATGCAAACTGCATTCTTCCAAAGGGAAGTGACTATACCTTCTGGGGAAAAGGTGTCAGTCAGGGACATTCAGATGCAATCAGAAGGATTGACGGCGTGATAGATGCCAGACAGTATACCATTCCAATTGACAGTGCGCTGGAGGCAGTGAGATCCGGAAAGAATCCGGAGCTTTCCACGAGACAGAAACATTTGCGGGAATGCTTTGTTGTTGCTGGAGAGGGAGCTGACCAGTCACGCATTGAGCAGGAGATCAAGACGATGCCGAATTATTTTGCGGATTATGATACGATCGTTCACTTTATCTCGAAGGAGGAATTGGAG
>CALZEZ010000078.1 GCA_945643825.1 uncultured Lachnospiraceae bacterium | reverse complement strand
CATATTACTTAATTCCTTAAACATATTTAAACAAAATAATCACCATGACTTTTAACAATACATACTGGTAGACTGTCCCCAGTGCAAAGCCAAAATATGCCCATGGGCGATAACCACTGAGCACTGCCTGCCCGCACTGTCTGCTTTGATAACCGAATACCTTCATCATGGTAATCGTTTTGCGGTTTGCCTTGATCACGGAGGTCGTGGCGATAAACAGGGTTACGACAGCAAGAACGATGCCGATCGACATCATCATAGCCGCCATCATCCGGCTTGCAAGCTCATCCATGCTGCAGGACATCTGTGTCATTGCGGCAAAACAGAATACGGCAAAGGTGATAAAGAAGATAAGGGATTTTTTCTGTCTGACATTGCTTTTTCTAAGCTCGCATAAAAAGGATTGGTCGGTATCGCGCTTTGCGGCAACGACCTTTCGGTTGGTCTGCTCCCGGATCAGCCACAGAGCGGGTACACGTAAGCGCCAGTAGCTATAGGCGATCGCAAGTACAGCAAAGAAGGCCGCAGGCGCAAGAACCAGTGCGATAAAGAGTCCCGGGTGAAGTGAAATCGGAACCTCCGGCAGGTATCCGTCTTTATTCTGAATCTCATATAGCTTGGGCATCAGTGCATGTGCGCCCAGGTATCCAAATGCTGTTCCCATAAGGATAGGAAGTCCGAATACCCAGAAGCCTCTTGCGACAGCAAAGCGGGTGTAGCCAAGGGCTTTTAAAATACCGAGCTGCTTCTGGTGCGTGTCAATGTAATGACCGACGTAAAAGCAGAGAAGTACGATGGTAGTCAGAAGCAGGCAGCCGCCGGATACGGCGCTGACAACCTTGGAGGTTGCGCACTGTGCTTCATAGAAAATCATGGATGCCTGCGAGGTGATCAGATCCTCCACCGTGACAAGATCCAGATAATAATTTAAAAACATGGCGCATACGATAACAGCACAGAAGCTGACAATCAGCATGCCTATCATTTTAAAGATATCTTTGATACTTACAATCATAAGCGCCTCCTACCATACGATCTCATATGCCGATTTCGGGGAATCATTCTGATATTTCTCAACGATTCTGCCGCTGTTCATGGTTATGACGGTGTTTGCCATCTCGGCGATATTCTGGTTGTGGGTCACCATGATCATTGTGAAGCCCATTTCCTTTTGCAGTTTGCAGATCAGATCCAACACCATTCTGCCGGTCGCTTCATCGAGTGCGCCTGTGGGTTCGTCCAAAAACAGAACCTTTGGCTTCTTTGCCAGTGCTCTTGCAATGGACACGCGCTGCTGTTCGCCGCCGCTTAACTCATGCGGGTATTTTTTCATTTTCTCGGAGAGTCCCACGGCTTCGATCATCTTGCGGTATTCTTTATTGTTTGCAAGGTCTGCGCCCATCTTTACATTTTTGTCCACGTTCAGATTTGGAAGAAGGAAGTATTGCTGGAATACATAGCCGATCGTTTCTTTCCGGAAAAGGGTGACCTCAGCGTCTGTCTGTCCGTTTATGTCTGTACCGTCATATAATACGCTTCCCTCATCTGCCGGTTCCAAGCCGGAAATGACGTTTAAAAGTGTTGATTTGCCGGAGCCGGATGCTCCTAAAAGCACGAGAAAATCGCCGTCTGTGATATCAAGAGAAATGCCCTTTAGCACCTCGGTTCTGCTCCCGCCCATTCCGTAAAACTTATGTAGGTTCTCAATTTTAATCATGTTTCTTACTTCCTTTCTCTAATAAAATCATACCGCGGAACATCTCTGACAAGCGTTCCTCAATTTGTTCCATTGTGTAGGTGCATAATCCTGTCGCAAGCATGGTTGCGATGCCGTGCGTGTAGATCCATAAATGCTGGTAAAATCTCTCGGCACTCTCTTTGTCTAAAGCATAGGAATTCTGCACAGACTCAAGAATCTCGTCGTAATGCGCATCGATCACCGGTAAGATTCCGGTGATATCTGTCTTTGTATCAGCTTCATGCATAAAAAGCAGCTGAAACAGCTTGGGCTGTTCCGTGGCAAATCGAATGTAGGCAATGCCTACGCCGCGAAAGGCAATGTCGCCTCGCAGTCCTTCCTCCACATATTGTCCGTACAGGTCCTTTGCTCTGCGGATAACAAGCTCCTTGACCTCGTCCATGTTGGCAAAAACCGTGAAGATCGGGCGGGCAGAGCTGCCAAGTCTTGTTCCAAGCTCTCTTGCGGTGATCGCGTCTATCCCCTGCTCCATTGCAATACATAGTGCCAAATCCAGTATCTCATCTCTTGTAAATTTTGCTTTTGGTGGCATAGTCGCTCCTTTCTAAAACATTTGATTTAAAACACATGTTTTAGTATAGGACAAAAGAAATTTACTGTCAAGACTTGTGCTTTAGCGAATTTCTGCTTTTATCAGCTTCAAAATGTATTCAAAATTTTCTTCGGTCAGTGAGTGAAAGAATGCGGTGTTCTTGCATTTCTTGTACTCGACTCCATCCATAACAAAGCTGTAACCTGCCGTACAGGTGGGTGAGCAGTTTCCTCCGGTGAGCTTCTTACAGTCTCCGGCTTTGATGATCTCCGCCTTAAGGTGGGCGGGAAAATCGCTCAGTATTTCGGGGTGCTCACCGATATGCTCTGCATAGATGCGCATCTTGACACCGGTTTTGCGAAATACATAATTTAGTAGGGTTCTTCCGCTTGCAGGTGAGCTATAGGAGGTTACAAACCCGCTCTTGGCTGACTTAATCGTCCGCTTGCTCCCTTTTGCCGTTAAAAACTGATCAAGCTCAAGCACAAAGCCCTGACTTTCGACCGGGATATCATTTAAAAACAGCTGAAAGGTTTCGTCCATTTTTATTCTCCTTTTCTTACGATTGGCAGCCAAATTTCGTATCTGGCTTTGTCCGGGTCCGGATTGTAATACATCTCAATCTCCGGTGCATTTGCGTATTCATAGCCACTTGTCGGAAGCCACTCCGTCACGATTCTTGCTTCTAATTCCTGCACCTTAAGCAGGGGGCCTTCCTGGTAAAAAACCGCCCAGGTGGAGGAAGGAATCATAAATTCTTCAAAGCTGTCATCCTCC
Organism: uncultured Lachnospiraceae bacterium; assembly: GCA_945643825.1. GTDB lineage: Bacteria > Bacillota > Clostridia > Lachnospirales > Lachnospiraceae > UMGS2037. The sequence goes on along the minus strand of CALZEZ010000078.1, from coordinate 3,628 downwards.
TTCGTTGTGGCAACCGCAATGTAATACTCCCAGTCATCCTGGGCATTGCATGTGCTAACTCCCATCAGGCCTAAGAGGTCTGTGTCCATCATGCCGGCAAGCTTTTCAATGGTTCCGTCGATGGCAGATTGTTGCCAAAAGCCCGGTGTGATTTTAAAGTTCTCCTCAAGTGTCGGTTTCAGAGCAATTCTTTTGCCAACCACGCGGAAGGCGTCTCGCTTTTCAATTCGGTAATTCATTTCCTGCGTTCCTCTTACAGTCATCTGAAATACGATCGGAGGAAATGCCTTCAGTGCTACCTTGTTATCCCTGGCCTGCGTCGGGGAAATACCATGTATGGACTGAAAGGCTCTGTTGAATGCGGTCGGGGAATCATATCCATATTTCAGCGCTATGTCAATTACCTTTGCGTTTTCATCCTTCAGGTCTACAGCGGCAAGGGACATCCTTCTCCTTCTGAGATATTCTGTCAGCGTGACTCCGCCTATGTATGTGAATATTCTCTGAAAATGATGCGGGGAGCATCCCGCCAGCTTACCCAGTTTGTCCAGATCAGGGTCTTCTAAAATGTGCTCCTCGATGAAATTTACCGCGGCATTCATTCCTTGAATCCATTCCATCTGACTGTCTCCTTTCTGTTATCGATAGGTTCATCCTATTCGAAAATGTATGTCCTGTCCTCTCTTTTTCTGACCAAATGCTGAGAGTGCATGGTTGCGTCTATCTTTCGACTTCTATTTTATCATAGGTTCTTGACAAACATTTAAATATATGTTTAAATGTGCTTATACATTTAAACGTATGTTTAATTGTTCGCAGGAGGTTTTGATATGGAATTATTTTACAGGCTGTTTGCAGGATTTTATGATTCGTTGGATATTACCTATTTTAGAAACTACGAAAAAAGCCCGAGAAAAGCGTTGCTTGACGCAATTTCGGAGAATGACAGGGTTCTTGATCTGTGCACGGGCACCGCAGCCAATGCCATTCGTATTGCGTCGGCAAAGCAGGGGCAACAGATCGTCGGTGTAGATTTATCCGCTGAAATGCTAAACGTCGCCAAAGGCAAGATTAAAAGGGCGGGGCTTAAAAATATTGAGCTGCTTCAGATGGATGCCACTCATTTAGAATTCAGGGAGCATAGTTTTGATAAGATTCTGCTCTCTCTCGTATTGCATGAGGTGGACGAATCCGTCGCCAATCAGATTCTTGCGGAGGCGAAGCGGGTGCTTAAGCCGGATGGGGAGATCCTCTTAACCGAGTGGGAGCCTAGCAGTCATTTTCTGCAAAGGCTGTTATTCCTGCCGATAAGTCTGTTGGAGCCCAAGCCATACCGCAGCTTTATCAAGAAGGATCTGCCCTCTTATTTTGAAAGTCTCGGATTAAGGGTCCAGTCCGTGAAGCATTGCAATTATTCGCAGGTGTTTTGTTTGAAAAAGTAGTTGAAGTCGCTATTTTACCGCCACAATGACAGAGAATTTGTGGTAGGAATACAGGCATTTCACTTCGGTGAAGGAGCATGCGCGCAGCATCTCAATTTCTTTTTCAACAGAGCATTCCTTGTCTAACTTCCTGCGTTCCTTCCAAAGCGCAATGTCGTTGTCCGATAATCCACTATGGTACAATTGATTCTCCCAGTAGGAGTCAAACCATTGATTCATCCGTGGTGTTCCGGCGAGGAACTGGTCATAATTCACAAAGATGCCGCCGGTAGGCAGCTTGTCGTAGATTCTGCCAAACAGCTCTGTCTTCTGCTTTTCGTTCAGATGATGAATGGATAATGCGGATATGATGGTGTCGAAGTTTTCCCCGGGAAGTCTTGTGGTATAGTCCATGACCTGATGCTGAACGTTCGGCAATCCGGCAAATCTTTTTCTGGAGACATTCAGCATCTCTTCTGCAATGTCTACCAGAACGTATTGTGCGGTGTCACATTCCTTATACCAATAATAGGTCAGAAGACCCGTTCCGGCGCCTAAGTCCAGAACGCGTTTCGGTGCGTCGATACCGGAAAGAATAAGCTTGGTTGTCTGTTCATAATAGTCGTCAAAGCACGGTATGAACCTTCTTCGATTGGCGTCATACTCCTGCGCGATCCGGTTGAATTGGTTTTCAATTGTTTTGTTGCTATCGTTTCTCATTGCTTGCTCTCCATTCATGTGGCGGATATCTCTATCCGAATAGTTCTCCGCTCACCATAAACTCCGGTATATTTTTGTGAATGATTCCATTACGTTTCTGAATGATATCATTTCTCGTAAGTACGTATTTGGGATAATTATCTAAAATGGACTCTAGCGGCATATATTCTCTGTCCTCAGTTTCCCTACTTGCCATTATTGTCATAGAAACTTGCACATAACTATAATCCATAGAAGAGCCTCGCATGATGAAATCACATTCCAGTTTACCAATTCTTCCGATGCTTATTTCATATCCTTTTGACCTCGCATAATTATATACTACATTCTCCAACGCAGGACCATAGTTAATCCTATTATCTGTATTGGTTGCAAAATAGAATCCCAAATCTGATAAATAGTATTTTTTCTCACCCTTTATTGATTTCTTGGATTTCAGGTCAAATCTCTTACACTCATACAATATTTTTGCATCCATAAGAATCTGAATGTAGCGATTTAGAGTTTCACGTTTAATATCCATTCCTGCTTTGTGTAATTCTCTCAGCATACTTTTCAGACTTGTAGTGGAGCCAAAATTGTTGATTAAATATGTTTGAATCCTTTCAAACACAGACACATTTCGAATCTTTACTCTTCGCTTTATATCCTTATTAAAAATCTCGTTGATAACACTATTGATATATGTCCGCTTATCTTCCGGGTTATCATAAAAAATGGTTCTCGGAAAACCTCCTTCATTCAAATATTTATCTAATTCCTCTGTAAGATTTGTGCTGACATCCTTTGCGTAGAATTTCTTCATATCAACATATTCTTCAAAGGAAAGTGGCATCATTTCAAACTCAATATAGCGTCCGGTCAGCTTCGTAATCAGCTCGCCGCTTAATAGATAGGAATTAGAGCCTGTAATAAATATTGAATGGTCACCTTCTCCGCGATAAGCATTTATTACCTCTTCAAAACCACGAACATTTTGAATTTCATCAATAAACAAATACTTTGTACCTTTGATACTTTTATATTTTTCTATCTCGAATTCTAATTGTTCCGGTTTCTTTACCGACTTATAGCCTCTGGAATCAAGATCTAAAAAAATGATTTCTTCTTCTGATACACCTTGCTCTTTTAATTCTTCTATTATGGTTTTCATCAATGAGGATTTTCCACATCTTCTAACACCAGTTATTACCTTTATCATGTCTGTGTCATGATAAAATCCTCTGATCCTTTTCAAATAGTTTTCACGCCTATATAGATCCATCGTAACACCTCCCTATTATGTGGTTATGTTACTACAAAATGTTCTTTTTTACAAGTTAAAGGGGTGTATTATTACTATTTGCAGAAATATACCCCCTTAACTCATGATTTTATATGTGAGCGCTTCATCCGCGATCTGTTCTTGCTATTTTGAGAAGCAGCATTGCTTGTGACATGCTCCCACCACTTAATCAAAGATTTTGAAGTGGGGGCTTCCTGTTCAA
>CALZEZ010000077.1 GCA_945643825.1 uncultured Lachnospiraceae bacterium | reverse complement strand
ATTTCCAATATATGTCTGATGAATATGTAAAGATGTATAAGAATTCAAAGCTGATTGGCGATGGCAATGAGCCGGATATCTATATTTTCTCCGATCCGCAGTGGGCTCCGGAAGAGGCTCCGGATGTTGATTACAGCTGCTTAAGCGATCCCTTAACGCTCTGTTATTTTGATACCAATCAGAACTGTGCAGCTATTCTTGGTATGAAGTACTTTGGTGAGCATAAGAAGGGTACTCTGACAATGGCATGGGCTTTAGCAAACCGTAACGGCTATGCTTCCTGCCACGGCGGTCAGAAGGAATACTCCTTAGAGGGTGGCAAGAAGTTCGTTGCTTCTGTTTATGGCTTATCCGGATCCGGAAAATCTACTTTGACACATGCAAAGCATGGTGGAAAGTATGACGCATTTGGTGGAATCAAGGTTCTTCATGACGATGCTTTCATTATCAACACAGATACCTGCGCATCCATCGCATTAGAGCCTACCTACTTCGATAAGACAGCAGATTATCCGACAGGATGTCCTGACAATGAGTATCTGTTATCTGCACAGAACTGCTCCTGTACAATGGATGAGGATGGAAAGATTCAGCTTGTTACCGAGGATATCCGTAATGGTAACGGACGTGCAATCAAATCCAAATTATGGTCTCCTAACCGTGTAGATAAGATTGATGCTCCGGTAAATGCTATCTTCTGGATTATGAAGGATCCTACCATTCCGCCTGTAGTTAAGTTAAAAGGTGCAGCTCTTGCATCTGTTATGGGTGCAACCCTTGCTACCAAGACCTCTACCGCAGAGCGTGTAGCAGCCGGTACTGATATGAATGCACTTCGTATCGTTCCTTATGCTAACCCGTTCAGAACCTATCCTTTAGTTAACGACTATGAGAAATTCAAGAAGTTAGTAGAAGAGAAGAATGTAGACTGCTACATCGTTAATACTGGCGACTTCATGGGAACCAAATGTAAGCCTGCTGATACCCTTGGTATCTTAGAGACTATCGTTGAGGGTAAGGCTAAGTTTGAGAAGTGGGGACCTTTCGAGGATATCGAAATCATGTACGACTGGTCTGGCAAGACTGCAGATTTCAAACCCAACTTAGAGGATAAGGATTATGTTGCACAGTTAAAGGCAGCTATGCAGAATCGTGTAGATGCAGTAGAAGGCTTTGCAACCAAGAAAGAGGGCTATGACAAGCTTCCCGATGAGGCTCTGGCAGCTCTTAAGAAGATTGTTGACGAGGCGGCTTCTTTATAATTATGTAATCAAAAAGCTCCGGATTTTCTCCGGAGCTTTTTATGTTGATGCGCAGTTAATCAGCACTTATGGAATGACGGAAGGATTCAATGGGAGAGGTGGTTGTGATACTGGTGGTAACCGTTACACCGTCGCCCTCGGGTGTTTCATTGTGCAGAATAAGAATGATAAACTGTAGTCTCTTATTTACTCTGGCGTAGTATTCATCTGCCGCCTCTGCTATATATTCATTATAAGAGCCGTTGCTAAATGCCTCGTGATACATCTCATTTGCTGTTGTCATATTTTCCAGAGCCTCATCTGCAAGCTCGTCAATACTGGAAAACTGTTCCGGAGCAGTTAAATCCGCCATGATTCCAAATTCTTCCTGAAGAGCATCGAAATAGGAAAGCAGCTCGTCGACGGCTGTTTCTGAATCCGGATTGATCTCGTTCATGGAATCATTGATTTCTGTAATATGATCAAGAATAGTTTCCATCTGACCATGGTATTCAGCTAACACATCTGATTTCGCCCCTTTTCCACAACCACCTAAAGTTAACAAGGAAAATGCAAGTGCTGCAGACATTAAGACGCGATTTAATTGAATAGACAATAGAGTTTCCTCCTTTATATTCACTAAACTCTATTAATTTATCACATCTGTCTGTTCCTTGCAAGGAACGAAAGCTTTTTTATTATTTGGGTTGAACTCCAGTGCGTTAGTGTGATAAAATATAGGTTACTGTGATGAATAAATAAAAGGAGGAGCGGCTATGATTGGTGCAGAGGCAATCGTGAAATGTCTGGAAGCAGAGGGTGTGAAAGCCGTCTTTGGCTATCCGGGAGTAGCCATTTGTCCGTTCTATAATAGTATATTGGATTCTTCCATTCGAACCATTCTGATTCGAACCGAACAGAATGCAGCACATGCTGCAAGCGGATTAGCAAGAATGACTGGAAAACCTGGTGTATGTGCAGTTACATCAGGTCCCGGGGCTACCAATGTGATTACTGGTATTGCGACAGCATTTGCCGATTCTATTCCGCTAATCTGTATTACCGGACAGGTAAACAGTGAATTGTTGGGTTCGGATGTCTTTCAGGAGGCTGATATTACCGGAGCGGTGGAATCCTTTGTAAAATACAGTTATCTTGTAAAAAATGTAAATGATATTCCACGTATTTTTAAAGAAGCATTTTATATTGCGAATACCGGTAGAAAGGGTCCCGTTCTTATTGATATTCCCATTGATATCCAAAATGCAGTAATAAATAAGTTCAAATATCCGCAAGAGGTCAGCATGCGTACCTATAAGCCTACCGTCAATGGGCATATTATGCAGATCAAGAAGGTTATGGGACAGCTTCAGAAGGCAAAACGTCCAATCATCTGTGCAGGTGGTGGCGTTCTCTTAAGCGGTGCAGAAAAGGAGCTTCGTACGTTTGCGGAAAAATACAGTATTCCTGTTGTATCTACAATGATGGGAATCGGCGTAATGCCAACAGAGCATCCAATGTATTTCGGCATGGTCGGAAATAATGGTAAAGCTTATGCGAATCGTGCTATGAACGAAGCAGATCTGATTATCATGGTAGGTGCCAGAGTCGCTGACCGGGCAATCAGTCAGCCGGATCTCATAATCGGTAATTCGGTACTGGTTCATATTGATGTGGATTCCGCTGAGATTGGTAAGAATGCAATTCCGACAATTCCTCTTGTTGGAGATGCCAGACATATCTTTGAGGATCTGTTAAAGCAGGAGTTAGAGCCACAGGATTGTGAACATGGTGACTGGATAGACACATTAAAGCATTATCGTGATACCATGCAGATAAAACGTAATCCGAATCCAGAGTATGTAGATCCAAAACAGTTCATTATCTGCCTGTCGGAAAAAATGAATGAAAACGGTGTGTATGTTGCGGATGTTGGACAGAATCAGATTTGGTCCTGTGCTTACCACATCGTTCGTGAGGGAAGATTCATGACCTCCGGTGGAATGGGAACCATGGGATATTCTATTCCGGCTGCGATGGGCGCAAAGCTTGCCTGCCCTGAAAGACAGGTTGTTGCTGTATGCGGTGATGGCTCGTTTCAGATGTCTATGATGGAATTAGCCACGATGCGGCAGCATGATATCCGTGTGAAGATTATTGTACTGAAAAACAATTATTTGGGAATGGTTCGAGAATATCAGCATTATACCTATAAGGATCATTATTCAGTTGTTGATCTTAGCGGATCGCCTGATCTTGAAAAGCTTGCAGCAGCTTATGATATTCCATTTATCAGACTCGTCAACAATCATGGAATGGAGGAAGCAATTGATGCGTTCCTCAAAAATGATGAGTCCATGCTGATGGAATGCCTGATTGATCCGATGGACCTGGTTAAATAGAAAGGAGGAGTTTTTCGTGAAAAGAATTTATTCTGTTTTAGTAGAAAATCGCTCCGGTGTACTGTGCAAGGTGGCAGGTCTCTTTTCCAGAAGATGCTTCAATATTGATTCTCTTGCCGTTGGTGAGACAGATGACCCGGATATTTCTTGTATGACGATTGTAAGCTCCGGTGACCAGAGAACCATTGAGCAGATTGAGAAACAACTCAATAAGAAGTTAGATGTCATTAAGGTCAAGACATTCGACGAGGGACAGTCTGTCAGCAGAGAGCTTATGCTTGTAAAGGTAAAGTACAACAAAAATAATCGAAGAGACATTCTCGAAACCTGCGAGATTATGAAGGCTCAGATTGTTGATATGTCCAAAACGATGTTGATGATTCAGATTTGCGATGTACCTGAAAAAACCCGCCTGCTAATCAGCATGCTTCAATCCATCAGCATTGTTGAGGTTGCCCGGACGGGAACCCTTGCACTTCCCAAATGTTCGGATTAACGTTGACTTTTCACGGGCACCTTGTTATCATAAATTTTAGCGCAAATTAATGTGCAGACGTTAAAGGAGTAATGATATGCAGAAGAAAGTTTTTCAGCTTTTGGTAGATAACACGGCAGGTGTTCTGAGCCGGATTTCGGGACTTTTCTCCCGAAGAGGATATAATATTGAAAGTATTACAGCCGGAGTAACCGCAGATCCGAAATACACTCGCATCACCATAGTTGCAATGGGAGATGATGAGATTCTTGATCAGATTGAGAAGCAGGTTGCAAAGCTAGTGGATGTTAGAGATGTAAAGGAGTTAAAGCCTGAGTCTTCTGTTTATCGTGAGCTTGCACTGATTAAGGTTAAGGTCAGCGCAAAGGAGAGAGCTGGGGTCATCAACATTGCAGATATTTTCCGTGCAAAGATTATTGATGTCGGACCGGAAAGCCTTATAGCGGAGCTTACGGGTAATCAGGATAAAATAGAGGCATTTATCAACCTGTTATCGGATTATGAGATCCTCGAGCTCGCCAGAACCGGAATTGCCGGACTTGGACGTGGTATCAATAATGTTACATATCTCGCTGATTAAATGTTAGCACCGGGAGAGCCCGTGTACTATAGAATTGACTTTGAACATATTATGGAGGAAATGTAAAATGGCAAAGATTTATTACCAGGAAGATTGTAATCTTTCTTTACTGGAAGGTAAGACAATTGCAGTGATTGGCTACGGAAGTCAGGGACATGCACATGCACTAAATGCTAAGGAGTCAGGATGTCATGTCATCATTGGTCTTTATGAGGGATCTAAATCCTGGAAAAAGGCTGAGGCACAGGGTTTTGAAGTATATACTGCAGCAGAGGCTGCGAAGAAGGCTGATATCATTATGATTCTCATCAATGATGAGCTTCAGGCTGATATGTATAAGAAGGATATCGAGCCGAACTTAGAGGCAGGCAATATGTTAATGTTTGCACATGGCTTCAATATTCATTTTGGCTGCATTAAGCCTCCTGCCAACGTTGATGTTACCATGATTGCACCGAAGGGACCTGGTCATACCGTTCGTTCTGAGTATCAGGAAGGTAAAGGTGTTCCTTGTCTGGTAGCTGTAGAACAGGATGCAACCGGTAAGGCTCTGGATTTAGCTCTTGCATATGCATTAGCAATCGGTGGCGCAAGAGCAGGCGTATTAGAGACAACCTTCCGTACTGAGACAGAAACCGATCTTTTCGGTGAGCAGGCTGTATTATGCGGTGGTGTATGTGCTCTGATGCAGGCTGGTTTTGAGACTCTTGTTGAGGCGGGCTATGATCCCAGAAATGCATATTTCGAGAGTATTCATGAGATGAAGCTGATTGTTGATCTTATTTATCAGTCTGGTTTCGCAGGAATGAGATATTCTATCTCCAATACTGCTGAGTATGGTGATTACATTACCGGACCTAAGATTATCACAGAAGAGACTAAGAAGGCGATGAAGAAGATTCTGTCCGACATTCAGGATGGTTCTTTTGCAAAAGAATTCTTATTAGATATGAGTCCTGCAGGACGTCAGGTTCATTTCAAAGCAATGCGCAAGCTTGCTTCAGAGCATCCGGCTGAGAAGGTTGGTGAGGAGATTCGTAAGCTTTACAGTTGGAACAACGAGGATGACAAACTCATCAATAACTAATCATAAGGATTCATAAAGGCGGCCTTTGGTCGCCTTTATATATATCATATAGAGGGTGAAGGAGGATATACCAATATGGGAATGACAATGACACAGAAAATACTGGCCGCTCATGCAGGCTTGGAATCTGTTACTGCAGGGCAGCTGATTGAGGCAGACTTAGATTTAGTATTAGGTAATGACATTACAAGCCCGGTTGCAATAAAAGAAATGGATAAAATGAAAGTGGAGGGTGTTTTTGATAAAGACAAAATAGCACTTGTTCCAGATCATTTTGTTCCCAATAAGGATATAAAATCGGCAGAGCACTGCAAATGTGTCCGAGAATTTGCTGCACGCAATAACATTACCAACTACTTTGAAGTTGGACAGATGGGAATTGAGCATGCTTTACTTCCTGAGAAAGGTCTGACCGTTGCTGGTGACTGTATTATCGGTGCTGATTCTCATACCTGTACCTATGGTGCATTAGGTGCCTTTTCTACCGGTGTCGGCTCCACAGATATGGCCGCCGGAATGGCAACCGGTAAGGCATGGTTTAAGGTTCCTGGAGCTATCCGTTTTAACATCATCGGAAAGCCGGGAAAATGGATCAGTGGTAAGGATGTAATACTGCATATTATCGGTATGATCGGTGTAGATGGAGCCTTGTACAAATCCATGGAGTTTGTCGGAGAGGGAATTCAGAATCTCTCCATGGATGATCGTTTTACCATTGCTAATATGGCAATTGAGGCTGGTGGAAAGAATGGTATTTTCCCGGTAGATGACCTTGCCAGACAGTATATGAAGGAGCACTCGGACAGATCTTATGTGGAATATGAGGCAGATCCGGATGCTATATATGATAAGGAGTATACGATTGATCTCAGCACCTTAAAGGCAACGGTATCCTTCCCACACCT
>CALZEZ010000076.1 GCA_945643825.1 uncultured Lachnospiraceae bacterium | reverse complement strand
AAGATCCAATACATCACCTGATGCTGAAATGCCCTTTCCAAACATAATGTCAAATTCCGCTTCTTTAAATGGCGGAGCTACTTTATTCTTGACTACCTTAACGCGAGTATGATTACCAATCACCTCTCCGCCCTGTTTCAGTGCCTCCACCCGACGCACATCCAGCCGAACAGATGAATAGAATTTTAGTGCACGTCCTCCGGTAGTTGTCTCCGGGTTACCGAACATGACGCCGACTTTTTCACGCAGCTGGTTGATGAATACTACTGTACAATTTGATTTACTAATCACGGCTGTAAGCTTTCTAAGCGCCTGAGACATCAGACGTGCCTGCAGTCCGACATGGGAATCTCCCATCTCTCCATCAATCTCTGCTTTAGGAACCAGCGCAGCAACCGAATCCACAACCACAATATCAACAGCCCCGGAACGAACCATGGTTTCCGTTATCTCCAGTGCCTGTTCTCCGCAATCAGGCTGTGAAATGTACAAATTATCAATATCCACACCAATATTTTTTGCATATACCGGATCCAAAGCATGTTCCGCATCAATAAAGCCGGCGATACCTCCCCGCTTTTGTACCTCGGCAATCATATGTAATGTAACCGTCGTCTTACCAGATGATTCCGGTCCGTAAATCTCAACAATTCTTCCTTTCGGGATTCCACCAAGTCCCAGGGCAATATCCAGACTTAATGAACCTGTCGGAATTGTTTCAACGGCCATCCGGCTGGCTGGATCGCCCAGTTTCATTACTGCACCCTTTCCATACTGTTTCTCGATCTGTGATAATGCTGCATCCAATGCTTTTAACTTATCATTTCTGTCCATTTCCTTCTCCTTCTGAACATACGATTTCAGAACGCACGTTCTCTCTTCTTAGACTTTAAAACATTTGTTCGATTCTGTCAAGTACTCTTTCCCTTGATCACCCTCCATTATACTCATAGTATGTCCGATAAAACTCTCTCCAGCACATTCCTCCCATCTTTTTTGCTAAATTGGAAACAATGGCGATATGCCCGATGTGCAAATAGATTTGCATGATTACTCTGCTATGATAACATACTACAAAACCGCGGACAATGCCCGCGGTTCTTATTTTATAAAACTTTAATACATTCCAGAACCAACTCCAGTGCCTGATTGGCCGCTGCCTCCCTCACCTGCTGTCGTCCCCCCTGAAACTGACATCGTATTACTTTTATTTTTCCACAACAGAAACAACCGAGATACACCAGACCGACCGGTTTCTCACTGGTTCCACCATCCGGTCCTGCAATCCCAGTACTTGCAACCGATACCATCGCACCAGCGGTCTCGGCGGCTCCCTTTGCCATGCTTGCAGCCACTTCAGCACAAACAGCACCCTTCTCTCTTAGCAGCTCCTCCGAGACACCCAGAAGCTTTACTTTGGCTTCATTAGCATATGTCACAAAGCCTCCCCAGAACACTTCTGAAATCCCAGCTACATTTACAAGCTTCGATGCAATCAGACCACCGGTACAGCTTTCGGCTGTCGCAAGACTTAATTTTTTTTCCTTCAGGCAGGCCACTACCTGTTCTTCCAATGTGTTCATCTATTTTGTCTCTTTCAAAACACCCTTGTTCTTCCAAAGATAATCCACCAAGGATACCACTGTGAGAACAAGAGCAATCCACATGATAACTGTCGTAATAATGCCATACCAAGCAAAATAATCACCTAGATCCACAAGCATCAGGCAAACCATGATCATTTGGAAGGTCGTCTTAAACTTCCCCCAATAGCTTGCTGCAATCACTACCCCATTATCCGAGGCAACCAGGCGAAAACCACTGATAATGAACTCTCTGCTGATAATTACAATTACAACCCATGCCGGAATACGCGCCATCTCTACTAAAGCAATCATCGCGGCACTCACCAGAAGCTTATCCGCCAATGGATCCATAAATTTTCCAAAATTCGTTACCAGATTATACTTTCTTGCAATCTTACCATCAATAAGATCGGTCAGGCTTGCCACAACAAAAATAATCAGGGCAATAATATCCGCCACAAGTGAATCCGGAAACCATCCAGCCTGTGCACCTAATAATACCACTACAAACGGAACAATTAAAACCACTCGAAATAATGTCAATTTATTCGGTAAGTTCATCTTCTAACTCTCCTATCAAATCATATTCATTGGAATCTGTCACAACCACTCTTACAAAATCACCGGTCATAAGCTGTTTATCCGTTCTGACGAACAAAAAACCATCAACCCCCGGTGCATCCATATACGTTCTTGCAACATATACATCCTCGTCTGCCACCTTGCCCTCAATCATTGCAAGAAGATGACTTCCCACCTTATCCTGCGCTTTTTCAAAAGCAATGGCCTGCTGCAGTTCCATAAGCTCATCACGTCTTGCTTCCTTCAAATCGTCCGGAATCTGATTTTCCATCTCTGCGGCAGGAGTATCCTCTTCTCTGGAATAGGCAAAAACGCCTAATCGATCAAATTCCATCTCATTAACAAATCGATAAGTTTCCTCAAAATCATCCTGTGTCTCTCCCGGAAATCCGCTTATTAATGTCGTCCTCAGACAAATATCCGGGATTCTCTCGCGAAGGTAAGTAATAGTGTTTCGCAGCTGCTCCTGTCCAGTTTTGCGTCCCATTCTCCGCAAAACAGAATCAGCCGCATGCTGAATCGGGATGTCAAGATAATGACATATCTTTTTACTATCTCTTATCGTCTCAATCAATTCATCCGTCAATTCTTCCGGATAGCAGTATAGGAGTCTGATCCAAACAAGCTGCGGTATCTTCTCCAGTCTTTGCAATAATTGGGGAAGGCACTTCCTTCCATACAAATCAACACCATATAGCGTTGTCTCCTGAGCGACAAGAATTAGTTCCTTCACACCCTTAGCAGCAAGCTCTATTGCTTCTTCCACCAATGCCTCCATCGGAATGGATCGGTAACGTCCTCTCACCTTTGGTATAATACAGTAGGTACAATGCTTATCACAGCCCTCCGCAATCTTAAGATACGCATAGTGTCCGCCTGTCGTCAGAACTCGCTCCTTTTCTGCATAGGGAGCTTTATTGATTGAATCAAAGCGATTGTGTCGACCGCCGCGTAAGGAGTATTCCAACGCATCCACAATTCCATCAATTGACATCGTCCCAAGGATTGCATCCACCTGCGGAATTTCTTTCTGAATCTCCTCCTGATAACGCTGTCCAAGACACCCACATACAATCAGCGCCTTTATCTGTCCAGAGCTCTTAAGCTCACTCATCTCCAAAATCGTCTGTATGCTCTCTTCCTTCGCATCACCAATAAAGCAGCAGGTATTGACCACAACCGCATCTGCCTCACGCTCATCATCCGTGAACGAATATCCGTGTTGCAAAAGCATTCCAAGCATCTTCTCCGTGTCAACAAGATTCTTATCGCATCCGAGCGACACAAACAGAACTTTTAACATCTAATATTTTAGTCCTTTCATTGTCTGAAAAAAAAGCGTCGACAGGCGACGCTTTTTGACTGATTTACCAACTATTCCGCAGCGTTTTCGTTCGACTGCGCAAGCTCAGCAGCAGCCTCCTCGTCAGTCAGGATCGTTATTTTACCCTGATTAAGTTCTTCCACTGCAATAGAGAGCGGCTTTTTTCCTTTGCCATTTACCATTGGCTCTTCTCCATCAATCAGTTGTCTGGCTCTTTTAGAGGTTGCCATAACAATAGAATAACGGCTGCTTACTACCGGCTCATTTCCCTCCTCTACTTCACTGTTGACAACTTTCATCAAATCTGAATAAGACGGATGTAACATGATTAATTATCTCCTTTCAAAAGTGAGGATAATTCTCCCCTCACTGAATCAATAAACTCCAGATTTCGATACGCCGCATGTTCTGCAGTCTTAACAATAGCCTTTACTTCTTCCACGCAGGTATCCAAATCATCATTCACCACAATATAATCATAATTCTCAATTCCGGCCGCCTCTTCCACCGCGCGGTTTAACCGTTGCTCAATTACTTCCTCGGTTTCAGTTCCGCGACCAACAAGACGATCACGCAGGACTTGTGCACTCGGAGGCATAACAAACAACAAGACAGCTTCCGGAAATGCTTCCTTAATCTTCATTGCTCCCTGTATTTCAATCTCCAGCAGGACATGCTTTCCCGCCTGTCTCATCTGCTCCACATAAGCCTTCGGTGTACCGTAGTAATTACCACAATAGCAGGCATACTCCACAAGACCATTATCAGCAATCGTTTTCTCAAATTCTTCCTTTGTCACAAAGAAATATTCTACTCCGTGCTGTTCACCCTCCCGTGGTTTCCTGGTTGTCATGGAGATTGACAATGCATATTCCGCATTTTCCTTTACCAGTTTCTTCATTATTGTGCCTTTTCCGGCACCAGAAAAACCTGATACAACAATTAAGCTTCCTTTACGCATCTTCCTCTTCTCCACCTTCCAATATCTGTGCCCTACCGGCAATTGTCTCCGGCAGAAGTGCTGAAAGTACCAGCTGATTGTTCTCCATCACCAAAACAGCCTTTGTCTTTCTGCCTTGCGTTGCATCAATAGCCATTCCTGCTTCCTTTGCATTCTGAACCAGGCGCTTAATCGGTGCAGAATCCGGACTCACAATCGCTATGATTTTAGCGGTATTCACAATATTACCGAACCCAATATGAATCAACTTATTCAATGTTCTGAATCTGCTCCCTGACTTTCTCAATCTCTGTTTTTAATGAAATTGCGCAATTCGATATTTCCAGATCATTTGCCTTGCTTAAAATCGTATTCGCTTCACGGTTCATCTCCTGTGCGATAAAATCCAGCTTTCGGCCAACGCTACCCCCCTCTGTGAGAGTGGCTTTCGTGCTTTCAATATGGCTACGCAATCTAACAAGCTCTTCATCTACGCAAACCTTATCAGCAAAAATAGTAACCTCCATAAGAAGGCGATTCTCGTCCACCTGAGTATCCGCTAACAGTTCCTTTACCTTATCCTCAAGCTTCTGCTTGTAATCTGCAATTATCCTGGGAGAACGAACAGAAATGAAATCCACAAGCTCTAACATACCATCGCATTTTGTGATCAAATCCTGTTTCAGATTTTCCCCCTCTTTCACGCGAGTCTCGACGAATCCTTGGCAAGCTCCGTCAATCGCCTTTTTTAACTCCTTCCAAAGCTCTTCCTCGTCCAGAGACTGCTCTTCCATATCAAGCACTTCCGGATAGCGTGACAACGTAGAGACACGGATATCGTTATCAAGTCCAAATTCGTCTGCCATCTGTTGCAAATATTTCATATATTCTGCTGCAACGTCATGGTTATACTTGACACAGACTGTATTCTCGCCCATGTCCTCAAAGGTGATAAATAAATCTACCTTACCCCTCTGGATATAATTTTTCAGTTCCGAACGAATTCCTGCCTCAAAATAGTTTAACTTCTTCGGCATCTTAATGTTAACATCAAGATATCTATGGTTTACAGATTTTATCTCCACCGTAAATTTACGATTATTTTCTGCAACCTCATATCTTCCGAATCCAGTCATGCTCTTGATCATATATATACCTTCTTTTGTCCTTATTATCACCCCAAAACAGACACTATTTTGATTATATGAAAAAACAATGTTTCCGTCAAGCTCCTCTTAACAGCCTTTCAAACACTGCTTTATAGGATCTGAACAATTTCAGGACCTCCGGTGTTCTCTCTTTCATTTTATCAAGCAATACTGCGTCTTCTTTCGTGTTATGATTGTGCTGATTAATATTACTGTCACAATGACACCTATTGCATGTATTAGAAACCAAATTACCTGTACCATATCTGAGCTCCTGAAACGATTACATTCTCTTATAGATTAACATATCTTTATATGTGGTGAAAACATCAATTTTGAGCTATAATGTATTCATTATTACTCTTTTCTCGAAAGGAAAATATTATGGCTTTTGACGGAATTACCATTGCTGCAGTAGCAAAACAGCTATCCACCCTGCTGATTGGTGGACGTGTCTATAAAATTGCACAGCCGGAAAGCGATGAGCTTCTATTAACTATCAAAACAAATACCGGACAGTATCGTCTCCTTCTCTCAGCAAATGCATCACTTCCTCTGGTTTATCTTACTTCCACAAACAAACCAAGTCCTATGACGGCTCCCGGCTTCTGTATGCTGCTTCGCAAGCATCTGCAGAATGCCCGCATTACTGCAATCACTCAACCCGGTCTTGAACGCTGTCTTCATATCACTATGGAGCATCTTGATGAAATGGGTGATTTGTGCCAGAAGGATCTCATACTGGAGCTTATGGGAAAACACAGTAATATTATCTTCTGTAGCAGTAATGGGACTATTATTGACTCCATTAAGCATGTAAGCTGTGCTGTGAGCTCTGTTCGTGAGGTTCTTCCCGGAAGAGAATATTTCCTCCCTGTCACACAGGAAAAAAAGGATGCTCTTTCTCTATCCCGAAACGAGTTTCTGGATACAATAACGGAAAAACCTCAGCCATCCTACAAGGCTCTATACACGAATCTTACCGGTTTTTCCCCGACACTGTCTCAGGAGATTTGTTTCCGCGCGGAAATTGACGCAGACCTGCCGATCACATCACTATCCGGCGAACAAAGAGAGAAAATCTGGCAGGCGTTTTCTGCCATGATAATCCAGATAAAAGCTGGTCAGTATCATCCATGCATCGTTTATGAGAACAATACCCCTGTTGAATTTGCTCCATTCCCGCTCTATCGGTA
>CALZEZ010000075.1 GCA_945643825.1 uncultured Lachnospiraceae bacterium | reverse complement strand
GAGAAGAATTACCAGGTGGAAGCGCCGGGGCAGTTCTCGATACGTGGCGGAATACTGGATATTTTTGATCTGACCGAGGAAAATCCGTATCGCATTGAGCTTTGGGGAGATGAAGTGGATTCTCTCAGGAGCTTTGATGTCCTAAGTCAGCGTTCCATCGAGAATCTGGAATCTGTCACAATCTATCCGGCAACAGAAATGGTGCTTTCGGGTGATGTGCTGACCGATGGAATGAAGAAGATCGAGAAGGAGATGAAGGCAACCGTTAAGAAGCTTCGGGAGGATTTTAAAACCGAGGAAGCACATCGCCTTGAGGTACAGATTAAGGAGTTTAAGGAGCAGGTTGCGATGTTTGGCACAGGATCCGGACTCGAGGGCTTTGTGCAGTATTTTTATAAAGATACGGACTCTCTGATTCGACTTTTCCAGACCAGGAATACCTGCGTGTTTTTAGACGAACCGGTGCGCATCAGGGAGCATGCGCAGGCGGTGGAGGCGGAGTTTCGCGAGAGTATGATGCATCGACTGGAGAAGGGCTATATTCTGCCCGGGCAGGCGAAGCTTTTGTACGGCGTGGAGGAGACGGCTGCCAGGGTTGCAAATTATCCGGTTGCAGGGATGGCTTCCATGGATTTAAAGAATCCTGTTCTCAAGCCGACCTACAGGTACGAGGTGGATGCCAAGAGCATTGCTTCTTATAATAACAGCTTTGATGCACTGGTACATGACCTGAAACGATATAAAAAGAATGGATACCGGGTTTTGCTTCTTTCCGGTTCGAGAACCAGAGCCAAGAGACTGGCCGCCGATTTGCAGGAGCAGGAGCTGGTTGCCTTTTATACGGAGAACCCGGAGCGTCTTTTGCAGCCGGGCGAGATCATGACCTTTTACGGACATGTAGAGAAGGGCTTTGAATATCCCTTTTTAAAATTTGCAGTGATATCGGAGTCGGATATCTTCGGAGGGCAAAAGAAAAAGAAGAGACGAAGTGCCTCCAAAGAATATGCGGGTACGAAGATTAAGGATTTTAATGAGCTCAAGGTAGGAGATTATGTCGTGCATGAGACGCACGGGCTTGGCATCTATCGTGGAATTGAGAAAATAGAGGTGGACCACATTGTCAAGGACTATATGAAGATCGAATACCGCGATGGTGGAAATCTATATGTGATTGCGACGGCACTGGATGCCATTCAGAAATATGCTTCGGCGGACGCGAAGAAGCCCAAGATCAATAAGCTTGGAACGGCAGAGTGGGGGCGGACGAAGACGAAGGTGCGCGGTGCTGTGGCGCAGGTGGCAAAGGATCTGGTGGATCTTTATGCTGTCAGACAGAGCAGGGAGGGCTACCGCTATGGTGCCGACACTATCTGGCAGCGTGAATTTGAGGAGATGTTTCCGTTCGAGGAGACGGAGGATCAGTTAACCGCCATCGAAGCAACCAAGAAAGACATGGAGAGCAGTCGTATCATGGATCGCCTGATCTGTGGTGATGTCGGCTACGGCAAGACAGAGATTGCAATCCGGGCAGCGTTTAAGGCCGTGCAGGAGGGAAAACAGGTTGTTTTCCTTGTGCCGACCACGATTCTTGCCAAGCAGCATTATACTACCCTGGTACAGCGCATGAAGGACTTTCCGGTCCGTATCGATCTGCTGTGCCGGTTTCGAACGGCAGCAGAGCAGAAGAAGACGCTGGAGGATTTAAAGAAGGGATTTGTGGACATTCTGATCGGAACACACCGGGTACTTTCCAAGGATGTTCAGTTTAAGGATCTGGGACTTTTGATTGTGGATGAGGAGCAGCGTTTCGGTGTGACGCATAAGGAGAAGATCAAAAAGCTCAAGGAGGATGTGGATGTCCTGACCCTGACGGCAACGCCGATTCCGAGAACACTGCACATGAGCCTTGTGGGAATCCGCGATATGAGTGTGCTTGAGGAGGCTCCGGAGGAGCGTGTCCCGATACAGACGTTTGTCTGTGAATACAATGATGAGATGGTTCGCGAGGCAATTGTGCGCGAGCTGTCGCGTGACGGACAGGTTTATTATGTCTATAACAGAACCAACAATATAGCAGATATAGCGGCCTCTATTCAGGCGCTTGTTCCGGAGGCAGTGGTAGCCTTTGCACATGGTCAGATGAAGGAGTCGGAGCTTGAGCATATCATGGCGGACTTTATTGACGGAGAGATTGATGTTTTAGTTTCGACGACCATTATTGAGACCGGTCTGGACATCTCAAATGTCAACACGATCATTGTCCATGATTCGGATCATCTTGGATTGTCCCAGCTCTATCAGCTTCGTGGGCGAGTAGGACGTTCCAACCGGACAGCCTATGCTTTTCTTATGTATCGACGCGACAAGATGCTAAAAGAGATTGCGCAGAAGAGACTCTCGGCGATCCGTGAGTTTACAGAGCTTGGAAGCGGCTTTAAGATCGCCATGAGGGATCTTGAGATTCGTGGAGCAGGAAACCTCCTGGGTCAGGCGCAGCATGGACATATGGAGGCAGTCGGCTACGACCTGTACTGCAAGATGTTAAATGAAGCAGTCGGAAGATTGAAGGGCATGGAGATTCTGGAGGATTTTCACACAGTGGTAGACATAGATGTGGATGCCTATATTCCGCCTGAGTATATTGTGAATGAGGTGCAGAAGCTCGATATTTATAAGAGGATTGCGGGCATCGAGACTCCGGCAGAGGCCGATGATATGAAGGAGGAGCTGTTAGACCGCTTTGGAACGATTCCAAAGTCTGTGGAAAATCTGCTTCGCATCGCCCTGATCCGTGTGGCGGCGCACAAGGTTTATGTGTCCGACTTAAAGGCAAAGGGTGAAAAGCTTACGATCGTAATGCATGAGCGGGCCAATATTCATGTGGAACGGCTGCCGGAGCTTATCATGGCCTTCGAGGGAAAGCTGCAGTTTCATGCAAAGGGTACCTTCTTCGAGTACCCTTATAAGAAGTGCGGCGTTGTGGAGAAGGATTCCGAAAAACAGCTTATTTTATGTGAGACGCTTCTTCAGAAAATGAATGAGATACTTCTTTAGTGTATGTCCCACTTAACGGACATAGCTTTCGCTATTCTTATATCAGACAGGTGATCAGCCTGAATAGATTAAGAAAGGCGGAAGCGAGTATGAAAGGATATCATGTGGATAATGGATACATGGGATATGTGGCAGGGCATTACTATCTGTTTGCCAGCGAGGCTGACTATCTGGAGTATCTGGAGTAAGGAAAAGCAGGAGTAGATACAGATGACAAATCAAAGTGTGTATGAGGTACGGCCTCTCAAGAATCACATGAGCTTCACCGTGGAGGTTCCCGGCTCCAAGAGCATAACCAATCGGGCCTTGCTGTTAGCGGCAATGGGGCAGGGAAGCTGCACGCTGAAGGGAGTTTTGTTCAGTGCGGATTCCAGAGCCTTTTTGGACTGTCTGGACAGACTGGGCTTTGTGATGGAGATCTCAGAGGAAAAGAAAGAGGTTACGATTCACGGAACGGGAGGCGAAATACCGAAGAAGGAGGCATCCATCCATGTGGGAAGTGCCGGTACCGCAGCGCGGTTCCTTACGGTATTTCTGGCATTTGCTGGCGGGGATTTTTTCCTGGACGCTTCAGAGCAGATGCGCAGGCGCCCCATGGAGCCTCTTGTGAAAGCTCTGCGGCAGGCAGGCGTGGAGATCGAGTGCACGATGGAGGAATACCATTTTCCGTTTTATCTTCATTCCCATGGGGTTGACCCACAGAAAATGAGTATCAATACGGATGTGAGCAGTCAGTTTGCAAGCGCACTGATGATGGCTGGGGGGCTGCTGCCTTCCGGTCTGAAGCTGACCCTGGAGGGACAGCGTACGAATGGCTCCTATATCGGAATTACGCAGCGGATGTTAACGCAGTTTGGATTCTCTTATGAGAGAGAGGGGGATGAGGTAAGACTCTGCCATGAGCCTGTCCGTCAGCCGGATGTCTATGAGATTGAGCCGGATGTATCTGCTGCAGCTTATTTCTATGCGATGTCTCCGATCTGCAATAAGACCATCTGTGTTAAGGGAGTCCATCTGGATTCCATGCAGGGGGATATTCAGTTTATAAATACATTGGAAGGACTTGGATGCAGACTGAATGACGGGGAAGAGGGACTGGTGGTAGAGCCTCCGGCACAGGGACACTATCCCGGCATCACACTTTCGATGAAGGATTTTTCCGATCAGACAATGACGATGGCCTGCGTGGCAGTGTTTGCAGACACACCGACCTGCATTCGCGATATTGGGCATATTCGTTTTCAGGAGTCGGATCGGTTGCAGGCTATTGTGAATGAATTGACGAGAGCCGGCATACAATGTGAAGCAACAGAGGAAAATAATGCAATCAGGATTGTTCCCGGCACACCGAAGGCAGCAGAGCTTGCAACCTATGAGGATCATCGGATGGCAATGGCATTCTCTCTGTTAGGACTCAGGGCGAATGGAATTCGCATCTTAAATCCCGGATGCTGTGCTAAAACTTTTGAAAATTATTTTGAAATTCTCGATGAAATGTGTATAATTTAAGCAAATATTAATCTTTTGTTCAAGAACCCATAATAGTGCATTCGTATAATACAGAATATGTAGCTGTCGTTGTTTGGTAGGATAAGGAGAAAAATATGCGACAAGTTAAGGGAAGAATACTTGGGAGTCTCGTGGGTCTGATGAGCCTTTCTCTGGTGGGATGTTCCCAGCAGGAGATGGAGGATCTTTCCCGTGTCAGTGGTTATGAACCGATTCTTGCAGAGGATGGAACGATTGATCCGATCAAGAATACGATTAAGATTGCTATGACATTGCCGGGATTTCTGGATCGCAATGAGGCGGAGACGACACCGGATCCTGCGTTAGAGCAGGTGCTGATTGATCATTATCAGTTGGATCCGCAACAGTGCAAGGAGACACAGTATTATTATAATTATCTTGATCTGAACGATGACGGAGCAATGGAGATTTTTGTATTGCTTCTTGGCCCGTACACAACGACGGAATCGGGAAGCTCTGCTGCACTGGTTCTTCAGGGTGAAGAAGGCTATTATGTCGAGAAGAGCTTTACCAATCTCTATATGCCGTTTGTGGTCAGCAATCAGACGAACGAGGGCTGGCATGATCTGGTTCTGGTAGTTGGAGAAGGCGGCAGAATGGACCACTATGTCGTACTCCGGTATGAGAATAACGCCTATGGAATTTCCACGCATCCGGTGGAGCAGATTGAAAGCATTGACGGAACGATTTATCTGTGCAATGACTTAGAGGAGGATCAGAAGAATGGTAATTTCCTGATTCTCGGCGATGGAATAAAATAGAAATAATAAATCAAATAATAAGTGAAATATAAAAGAGCTCTCTCACATAGGTGAGGAGCTCTTTTTTATGAAATACTTCAGCTGATTATGCAACCAGGAAGAATTTAATCAGGAAGATTAAGGACAGTACATAGGTAAGTACGGAAATTTCCTTTGCTTTTCCTGTGAAAAATTTGATTACTGTGTAAGAGATCAGACCAAGACCGATAGCATGTCCGATAGAACCGGAGATCGGCATACCGATTAACATGATTGCTACAGGAGCAGACTGGCTGATATCGGTAAAATCAATATTCTTAAGTCCGGAGATCATTAAGATACCTACGTAGATCAATGCAGACGAAGTTGCTGCTGCAGGAATGACAGCTGCAATCGGAGCAAGGAACATACAAGCAAGGAACATGATACCGGTAGTTAATGCGGTCAGACCTGTTCTACCACCTGCCTCAACACCGGATGCAGACTCGATGAAGGTGGTGACGGTGGAGGTACCGGTTGCGGAACCTGCTACAGTACCGATAGCATCTGCAAGGAGAGCTTCCTTCATCTTAGGCATCTTGCCATCCTTGTCAAGCATGCCGGAACGGCTTGCTGTACCAACCAGAGTTCCGATGGTATCGAACATATCGATAATGCAGAAGGTAACAATTAAGGTAATAACTGTGAACCAGCCGATCTTAGCAAAGCCGGCAAAGTTGAATTTAAATAAGGTTGTGCTTGCAAAGTCCTTAACAGGAGGAACAAAGGAAGCATTGATCAGATTTGCAAAAGGATTCTGACCAAGGAATACGAAATCACCGATCCAGTAGATAACGCTGGCAACTAACATACCGATGATAACAGCAGCCTTAATTCCTTTGTTAGCAAGAATGATAATAACAAACAGACCGATGAACATGGTAACCACGGTGAGTACCATCGGAGCATATCCGCTTCCCATGGTATTCTTGCCAAGGCTGGGAGTTAAGGCACCGAAGAAGTTTGCCATTGCGTAGAAGGGACCGCCATTTTCGGAATAGATTCCGGCATTGGAGCCAAGACCGATGTTCATTAACATCATTCCGATTGCAGGTGCAATACCAAGACGAACGCCAAGGGGAATTGCTTCAACAATCTTCTCACGTACATTAACGACAGAGAGTACCAGGAAAATAATACCCTCGATTAGAATGATACAGAGAGCTGCCTGGAAGGATTCCACATAGGTCATACCGGTAATTCCTACGATGTTGGCAACGACTACAGCGAAGAAGCTGTTCAGTCCCATACCGGGAGCCATTGCAAAAGGCTTGTTTGCGAGGAATGCCATAACAAACATACCAACTGCAGATGCAAGGCAGGTAGCCATGAATACACCATTCCAAAGATCAGCGCCCTCTGCTCCGAAGCCGGTCAGAAGGTTTGGATTCAATGCGATGATGTACGCCATTGTCATGAAGGTGGTGAGACCAGCGATGACTTCGGTTTTGACGTTTGT
>CALZEZ010000074.1 GCA_945643825.1 uncultured Lachnospiraceae bacterium | reverse complement strand
CGTCTGCTCCCAGATCTCCGGACCAGTTGTTGCTCTATGGATCGCTGGATTTGCCGGATTTACAAACTGTCCCAGAATGATGGATCCCGGAATCTCCTTATTCAATTCCTCCGCCTTGGCGATTGCACCCTTCATTCCCTTTGCTCCCTCTGTAAGCACCAGTTCAGCGCCATATGCCTTTAAGAGATTACGCCGCTCGACACTCATCGTGTCGGGAAGTGTCAGAATCGTGTGATATCCCTTGGATGCAGCCACTGCAGCCAGACCAATACCGGTATTTCCGGATGTCGGTTCAATAATGGTTGCGCCGGGCTTAAGTTTGCCGCTCCTTTCTGCATCCTCTATCATAGATAACGCTACCCTGTCCTTTACAGAACCCGCAGGATTAATTGCTTCTAACTTCACTAATATTGTTGCATTCGTAGCACCAGCCGCACTCGCATAGCGACTTGCTTCAACTAACGGCGTCTTCCCAATCAATTCCAAAACACTTTTTTTAATGTCTGCCATTTTCTTTTCCTCCTTTTCAATTCCTATTTTATATGTAGGTTTTGTATGCTTTGAATTATACGCTTTTTCTCTCCGTTGTCAAGAGTTTTATTGCTGCTTCCAGTTTCTCCATTGCCTGTTCTAATTTTTTTCTCGGACATGAAATGCATCGATGCCTCCTTCCAGCTGTGCTGCCATCTGCTCAAGTCTTTGTCGTGTAGGATTCTCCTCATCGGTCTCATGATGAATACATCTGGTTTTTATATTCCGCGTCATACAAAAAGAACCTCCCTTGTCCGCCTCATTACCTACTTATTTAATAGGTTATGCGCTTATTATAGACAAGAGAGATTCCCACGTCAAATTGATACTATTTATAGCCTGTTATAGATCAGATATTATACTCCGGTGCATCCGGTCTGTTATTTAGGACATCCTGTAAGGTGATGCCTTTCAAATAGTCACTCACCAGTTTGTTGAGTCCGTCCCATATCGGAAAGGTCAGGCACTCCCCACGTCTGTCACAGGGCTCTGCCCCCTGCTGCAAGCAGCTCACCGGAGCAAGATCCCCCTCTGCACAGGTTAACACCTCAAAAATTGTAATCTCAGAAGGATGCTTAGCGAGCTTGTAGCCGCCCTGGTGTCCTCTGTTTGTCAGCAGAAGCTGCCCTCTATTCAGATAGGGAATAATCTGCTCCAAGTATTTCTTGGAGATTTCCTGTCTGTCTGCCACATCCTTCAGTGCAATATACCCTTCCGTATAATGCTCTGACAAGTCCAACATCAACCTTACTGCATATCTTCCTTTGGTAGAAATCTTCATACTGCAACCCCTTTCTTTTCCTACTAAACTAATAAGTTTACAGTATATTGATTTGCTGACTTTGTCAAGACGCTTCCGGCTAAATAATTATGGGAGTTCTTTGCAATACTGAAATCCAATCCATTCTACTTCCATTCCGGCCTTTGCATATTCCAATGACATTGCATAGGTTCCGGCTTTCAATCCTATCTTAAGGAGATCATTCTCTATCCATTCCCCATTGGTCCCGCCGATCTGTATCGTCGTCATGAGCTTCCCATCCAAAAGCACGTTAGTTGTTGTCTGCGCCAGATCCGCAAGCGGAGACATCACGCGGGCATGAACACTGTAGATACCATCCTTCTGAACATGCATCAGCCTTGCCTCACCGTCAACAGTGGGGATTCTCACACTCTCTGTAAGCTCAAACTCTGCTGACTCGACCTTCTGTCCCGGTTCAAAGATTAGTAATGCTCCTGCCGAATTCAGATTTCTCTCAAAGCAGGGAGCCTGCATCAGGAAAAAGCAGATGTTCCTTGCGCAACGCTGGAGTTCCCCTCTGGTCAAGCGTCCACTTTCAAGCGACTGTTCCAGATTGTCCCCCATGACGTTCTTTTCAGCTCCATTATTATCTACAACCATATATAAATCATTCTGCGCACGAACCATAGATGCCGTATCCTGACGATTACCCGGGCCATAGGAAATCACATCATTCATATAAGCCCACCAGTCGGTCATAGCAATGCCCTTAAAGCCCCATTGCTCACGTAGGATCGTAGTCGTAAGATCATAATTGGATGCCGCCTGAAAGCCATTAATCGGATTATAGGAGGTCATCACAGAGACAGCGCCCCCTTCTCTTACTGCCATCTCAAAGCCCTTTAGATATATCTCTCTAAGCGCTCTCTCCGAAACGACAGAGTTTACAAGAAATCTGTCGGTTTCCTGATTATTGGCTGCAAAATGCTTCAGAGTCGCCGCGGAACCACCCTCTCTGATTCCCTTCGTGACTGCGCTTGCAAAGCAACCGGTTAGATACGGATCCTCCGAAAAATATTCAAAATTTCTTCCGTTCAGCGGACTGCGATGAATGTTAATCCCGGGACCAAGCAGGGTATCCACCTCATTGCGTAGAAGCTCCTGCCCCTCTAACATATACAGCTGCTCCATAGCAGGAATGTTCCAGGTACATGCAAGCAGTGTTCCAATAGGCATCTGCGTTGCTTTCAAACCGCTTTCCATACGAATGCCCGACGGTCCATCCGAGGTACACGCCATCGGAAATCCGTACTCCGCCAGCGCATCACTCATTCCTCCAAAGGCAGATGCCGTACCCGGGGTTACCTTCGGGCTGCTCATCCCCTCCGCTCTTACCAGACTGCACAATTCCTTATCCGATAATTGTGCCAGAAACTGATCTAAGGTCGCCTCTCCTTTTGCAACATCCTTGAGTACAATTCCCTTATTTCCGGTCTGCGAAAGCTGCTCCGGTAATCTCGACAGGATACGGTTTCTTAAATCGATCGTCTGAAGCGGAGTATCCTCATATGTCAATTCATAGCTTCCATCTTCCTTGCGCATACCAGGCTTCATACGCTTATATGCCACAACGGGCGCAAGCGCCTCCTCTAAGCGCTCCACAACCATCAACGAATCTATCTGATAGCCGGCTCTGCCATCCAGCTCCACAGCCTTTGCATCACGCACATTATCTCCCAGATAGAACCGATAGCAACCGCTCTCCAAAACGAAACAGGATTTTTCCCCTGTGATTCCACCATCATCATAGGCTGCCAG
This sequence comes from uncultured Lachnospiraceae bacterium, assembly GCA_945643825.1. Taxonomy (GTDB): domain Bacteria; phylum Bacillota; class Clostridia; order Lachnospirales; family Lachnospiraceae; genus UMGS2037. Next base: position 3,742 of record CALZEZ010000074.1, on the reverse strand, counting down.
ACGGCGGATCGGAACCGTGATTTCTACATGTGCCTGCTCCATTGGCGCAAGAAGCTCTGTCTTTGCAAAACCAATCAATTCTCTTGCCGGCCTTCCAAGCTTCCCCTGCGGAGCCTCCACATAAACCTGGATACACTGCTTGCCGGCATAGGTTCCGGTATTGGATACATCTACTGTAAACCTGATTTGTTCCCCACATATCTGTGCTTTTGCATTTTTCTGCTCAAACTCTGTATAGGAAAGACCAAATCCGAACGGATACCATACCTTATCCGGTGCAAAGGTTTCAAAATAGCGATAACCGATATAAATATCCTCGGCATAAATATTCTGTGTTTTACCGCCAAAGTTTTGGCTCGACGGATAGTCCTCCAGTTCATAAGCAATCGTGTCCGTCAGATGTCCACTCGGACAGACTTTACCGGTCAGTACATCGGCCACGGCACGTCCACCTTCCATACCACCCTGCCATACAAACATCACGGTCTTAACAGCCTTGGAAACAGACTCCTCCAGAAGCCACTTCATGTCAATGATATTGGCAACGTTCAGAAGAACAATGATCTCATCGTAATACTGTGCCAGTTTTCTGATATTGGTCAGCTCCTCGTCTGTCAGTCGGTAACTTCCCTGTGTGTCCATATTATCTTTGTCCTCGCCGGCAGTACGACCGATCACAAGGACAGCCTTGGGCGAGAATGCTCTTGCCTTTGCAAGAATCTCATCGGTAAGTAGCATCTCTTTCTGGTTCCATGGCTCTGCTGCCCATCCACCGCCTCCATCATCAAACGGATTCTCTCTCAGCCAGTTTCTGTAAATCTGCTCCAGCTCTTCATTGACGCAGACAACACCGCTTTCCTTAAGAGAATCAATAATATTCGTCTCATATTCCACATTCACTGCGCCACCCGAACCGGTACCACTACGGTAATACTCAATCTGGCAGCGTCCAAACACCGATATTTTCTCATTCTGTTGTAAGGGCAGCAGATGATTTTCATTCTTCAGCAGCACCGCACCCTCCGCTGCAATCTTGCGACAAAAAGGCGCTAGCTCCGGTAATGGTACTCCTATTAGGCGCTCACTCATGTTCTCTTCCTCTTTCTCATTTTAATTTCTTTTTTCTTATTTCAAGTGGCTATTTTCCACACTTTATCCCCATTATAGGAGACGTCCGAAACCTCGTCAAGGAAAAATAAAAACGTTTTTATTCTGTGCTATTCCTTCCTTATTGTGCTGGCACGCTTGATACTGGCGTTTCCATATTTGCTCCGTATGGAATCCAGTGCCGTGTCAAGTTTTTTCATCTTCTCCTTGCGTTCATCGACGATAAAAGACATCTGCTCGTACTCATTGTGGTCGATATCTGTCAGGGAAAGCCCAATCAAACGAAGCGGTTCTCCTTGCCAGCTCTCCGTTATCAGCTCCTTTGCCACCCGATATATGACCTCTGTTACATCCGTCGACGTTGCAAGCTTGCGCTGATGCGACTTATTCTTAAATGTAATTGTTCGATACGAGACTGCAACGCACTGACATCTCACACCATCTGCACGTAGTCTTGTCGCCACCACATCCGCCTGTGTAAGAAGCATCCGGTACATTGTTTCCAGGTCGACCAAATCCTCATCCACCGTTGTCTCTATGCTGTATCCCTTCGCATCCTCTCTCTCACTTACAACTGGCGAATCATCCACACCATTTGCATAATGATACAGATGAAGTCCCTGCTTTTCACCAAGCATAAGCTTAAGCTGCTCAATATTTCCGTGTGCCAGATCTCCAATCGTATAGATCTGCTGCGCCTCTAAGCGCTTAACGGCAGCTTTTCCGCAGGTAAACAGCTCTCCGACAGGAAGTGGCCACATCTTATAGGGAATCTCGTCCGGAAAAAGCGTATGTACGCGATCCGGTTTTGTAAAATCGCTTGCCATCTTTGCACAAAGCTTATTGAAACCGATTCCCACATTTACCGTAAATCCCAGTTCTTCGCGGATACGATCTTTGATCTCATGTGCTGTGGCAATCGGATCCGGATAGATTCTGCTCATTCCTGTCATATCAAGGAATACCTCATCAATCGAGAATGACTCCATTAGCGGTGTATATTTGCTGCAAATCGCTTTAAAGGCGCGTGAACACTCCTGATAAAGTCCAAAGTCTGATTTCACCACAACAAGCTTCGGACATTTCCGCAGTGCCATGGATACCGGTTCACCGGTCGTAATCCCGTAGGCCTTTGCAGGAATCGACTTTGCTGCCACAATACTGGTGCGACTTTTGGGATCTCCACCAATACACGATGGAATCAACCTCAAATCCTCCCCACCCTCGCGCACACGACGCGTTGCCTCCCATGAGAGAAATGCACTATTCACATCCACATGAAAAATCAGTCTGTCCATCTCTATCCTTTACTTTCCTGAAATCTCTTGAGGCTATCCGTCAAGTCTCTGGCTTCCCGCCACTCAATCAGCCAGGAAAACAGATGAACCAACACGTAAATCACCAAGACGCTACCCACAAAGCTCAGAACAAGCCTGATATCGCCCCATTGCTCCGGTCCCAGGCCTACAGCCAGAAGAACAATCTCATTGGTTATCTTGATTCCACGCTCTGCATCCATCGTGAAAAAAGAATAATACGGATGATCCAGACTGACTACCACATAACCATTACTTGCAAGCTACATATAAGTGGAGGTATTACTCTGATAATATCCAAAGGCTCCATGTGAGAAAAGCACAAGCTGTGCTGCCCTTGTAAGCAGGCGATTCCTAAGCCACAATGTCTTTGCACGCTGACGTGCTACCATCCAGACATCATATGTAAGCTCCATCAAACTAAACAGTATCCAAAATAATAATCCCATCTTTTCTTCCTCTCTGTTTCTCTTTTTCTGTTGTCAGGTTCAATATACAAAATCTAACGATAAGAAACAACAGACGGAATAGTAAGATGCAAAATATCCCGGCAAGATGCACAAGGTGACTAAGCAGTCGCCAATGTTAAATGCCTAGTCACCTCAAACTTAGCTGTATTTCTTTAAAACTGTTTCAATCTGTTCAATCAGCTTGTCCCTATCCGGTGGCTTTAATGTATAGCCTGCCGGATGCTTGTCGAGTACCTTGCTCACCCGTTCTCTATCCGATACTCCTGTTAGAAAAATGACCGGTATCCTCTTGATCTCATCAATCTGAAGAATTGTCTCGAACGTCGCATTTCCGTTCATACCAGGCATCTCATAATCCAGTAGAATAACATCCGGGAGACTGTCAATAGCCTTCTGAATCCCCATCTCTCCATTGGTTGCAAGCGCAATCTCATACTTGTCCTCCAGCATCGCCTTAATGCTCCGAAGAACTGTCGCATTGTCATCTACCACGAGCACATACTTCTTTCTTGCAGGCTGCACAGCCTTATCGCGCGCATCTTTATCAACCTTAAGCGCAGAATTGCACAGACCGATCAGCATTTCCCGGTTGATAGGAGGAAAGAACGGCGTAAACTGCTCTCCTGTACAAACATCCTGGGCAATCTCCCAATTCTCATGAGAGGTCACAACAAGAATGGGTATTTTTTCCACATTGAGATTCAACCATTCAAATATCTCCAGATCCAGTTTATCTACACCAACCAGGCTTAAGATGATTAATTCCGGCTTTGCAATCTTAATCATACCTGAAATATTTGCCAGCTGTAGTGAACTCACCTGTACATTAAATTCGTCTGACAGAATCTC
>CALZEZ010000073.1 GCA_945643825.1 uncultured Lachnospiraceae bacterium | reverse complement strand
GACGGATGCGAAAGCATCCCGAAGCCCCCACTTCTATAAGTGGTGGGTAGTTCACTTTTGGTTTTGGCATGGAGGTAAGAGGTGCGGCCATTGCAACCGTGATCGGGCAGCTTGTGACATTTGGAATGAGCGTTTTCTATCTGACCCGCTCCAAAAGTTTCAAGATCAATAAGGACGCGGCTAAAATCGAAAACCGCACTCTGGGAAAAATCGTATCCGTAGGAATGGCATCTCTGATCGTTCAGCTTTCCATTGTTGTCATCATTGCAGTGAACAACAATCTGCTTACAAAGTATGGCTATGGCACGATTGCAAGTACCGGACAGGCCTTTGGAGCAGTAATTCCATTAGCAGTTGTCGGCATTGTCATGAAGGTTTTCGGAATTGTGGTGTCGATTGTAATTGGGATCAGCCTGGGAGGGCAGCCCATTATCGGCTTCAATATGGGTGCCGGAAAGATAGACCGCGTGAAGGAAACCACCCGGAAGATTACGAAGCTTGTACTGTTTGTAGGAACAGTGGCTTTCCTGCTTTTTGAAATAGCCCCGGATGCAGTGATATCCTTGTTTGGCAGTCATAATACAGAAGAGTATATGGAATATGCGAGACTATGTATCAGAATTTTCCTGGGCGGCATTATCCTGACCTGTTACATTAAGTCGGCAGCAATCATTCTTCAATCTATGGGAAACAGTGCAAAATCGACAATTCTGGCGCTGCTCAGGGATGTGCTTGTGTTTGTTCCGGCGTCGATTATAATAGCGATGATTTCAAAGAATATTGTGACAATACTGTGGGCAGCCGTTATTTCGGATGCTGTTGCTGCTATCGTTGGAATTTTCTTCCTCAGAACCGAAATCCATAAGCTGTCCACACCATTTTATTGAAATTCCGCTCGATTTCTTTTGAGAAATCCCCGGTCGTTGCCATACTTACAGGCAAGGTCGGGATCATTCTCCAAGAAGAGCTCATATTCCTCCGGATCTATCTGGGAAGGCCGCTTTCTCTCATAAATCGTCAGATTCCAGGAATGCTTACACCGCTCACATTGATAGATCAACCAGACATCGACGCGGTTGCCGTTGGCGTTCACCCGGAACTTTCCGGTATTGATAAATTGCTTCTTTTTGCCGCAGCCTCCGCACCGATGGAATATTTTAATCGTATTACAGCTCATATTCTCCTCAACTTTCCGGATTCATGAACTGCATACCTCTTATGATTCTCTGAATGCTCTTTTCTGTCAGGAAATACTCCTCAGCTAACGCATGGACGGATACACCATCCAGGAACTGATTGAGAATTGCCTGATTTCTGCATTCCAAAGTTTTCTTTGTATCAGTACCTTCTCCCCAGCGATGCTTTTCCTTTCGCGGAATATAGATAGAATCTCCATCTATGTACTGCTGGACGAGCTCCAGTACCTCTCTTGGCAGAATCTCTTCTGCACGTAAATAGCTCATGATAATCCTCCTAAATTATGTTTCTTGTTTAGGATTCATCTGAGCTTATTTCTATACTTTTCTATTCAATAAGCTCAGACTACTGAGCGATAACATATCTTCTCATAAAAAATTTCTCCTTTCGCAAAAACGGCGTAAGCCGTGAAAAACAATTAACTCAAACGTCTAAATCTTAACAAATAAAAGACCGGCTGTCCAGCACAAGTTCTTTTAGAAAGAAACATGTTCCGCCATTTTTGATACTGACAATTCCCACATTTACGATATAATGGTACTAGTAACAGAAATGCAAAGGAGAACCCCCATGAAAAGATCCCCCAAGGAAATGCTTCTGCGAGTAATCATTCTGCTGATTGGACTAACCATCGCCCATCTGGGCGTCACACTGTTTCTGCTCGCCGACCTGGGAGCGGACCCCTTTAATGTAATGATTCAGGGACTTTTTCGCACGATGAAGCAGCTTCTTCCTATAAAAGGACTGACCCACGGAATCGTTCATATGACCATTTGCTTTCTGATCATTCTTGTATTACTGTTCGTTGACAGAAGCTATGTGAAAATCGGAACCCTTCTGTGCATGATCTGCGGCGGGCCGATCATAGATTTCTTCACCCTGATTTTTGGCAAGGTGATCCATGCAGGAAACCCCTTTCCCGTGCGTATCCTGGTGCTGGGACTCGGCTGTGTCATCCTGGCATACGGCATGACCATCGTGATCAAATCAGACTCCGGCACAGGCCCGAATGACCTGGTTGCCATCGTCATCAGTGATAAGACAAAGAAGCCCTTTGGCATCATGCGAATCATTGTGGACGTATGCTTTGTTGCAGCAGGCTTCTTTATGGGTGGCGTTGTCGGAATCGGCACGATTATCTGTGCGGCACTGGTTGGACCTGTAGCGGGCATTTTCCTGCCCCGCAACGAGAAGCTGATTAACGCCATTGTCGATCGGCTGATGAAAAAGAACAAGACAGAAAAGAAAAGTTAGGCGGAAAACTATGGAACAGAAGCAGAGAAAGAAAAACAGCTTTACCACGATGGTGATCGTGACGTTACTTCTGGTCGTTATCACGGCTATTGGAGGCATCGTTGTTTTTCGCCTGTATATGGGAAGCCTTAAGGATATTGAAGACAGAGCCCAGTATGACAGATACTATGCAATGATTGTGAATAACAGAAAGGACACCTTCTGGCAGGCCGTATACCAGGGCGCCTATGAGACAGGACTTAGCGAGAATATCTATGTGGAGCTGCTTGGCGACAATCTCTCCGACAACTACAGCAGAGAGGATCTGATGCGCATCGCCATTTCCTCCGGCGTGGACGGCATTATTGTCACTGCGGATGACAGTGAGGAGCTCTCAGGGCTCATCGACGAAGCCACGAGGGAGGGCATACCCGTCGTTACCCTTTACGGTGATAATCCCCGCAGCACCCGATGCAGCTTCGTCGGAATCGGCAGCTACAATCTCGGACGTGAGTACGGCCGCCAGGTACTGCAGATCGCTTCCCGGAAGAAAAATCTGAAGGTAGCCGTGCTCGTCAGTGCCTCTGCACAGGATTCCGCACAGAACATTCTCTGCTCCGGCATTCAGGAAACCCTCGATATGGAAAAGGATTCCGAGATGCAGATTGAAATGACACTTGTGTCAGTTGACAATACCAACACCTTTGCCGTTGAGGAATCCATCCGCGACATCTTTATGGAGGAAGAGCTTCCGGATATCATTATCTGCCTGAATGAGCTGACGACCACCTGTGTCTACCAGGCAGTCGTTGATTATAATAAGGTCGGAACCGTCAATATTCTTGGCTATTACGACTCCGACACCATTCTAAAGGGAATCGACCGCAATGTTATCTATGCGACGGTCTCGGTCGACACGATGCAGATGGGACAATACTGCGTGGATGCACTTTCGGAGTACCATGCGCTTGGCTACACCAGCCAGTATTTCACAGCAGACATCACCCTGATCAGCCGCAGAAACGTATCCCACTATCTGCAGAAGGAGGAAGACGATGAGAAGTAAATGGAGAAGTCTTTCCCTTCAAGGAAAAATCAGCGGAATCTATATTCTTGCCAATATCATCATTCTGATCGTCAATATCATCCTGCTCATCGGCATCAACAGTATGACAGACGAGATTGATATGGTTTATCAGGAGAACCTTCACCTCAATGCACTTTCGGATGCACTGACAGATGTACAGGACAACATGACAGCATACCTAAGTGTGAAGACGACAGATGCCCTCGAGGAGTATTACCGGAGTGACCAGATCTACAGAGACATGATACAGGAGCTCCATGATGAGGTGACCGGGCGAAGCTTCGACCGCATGGAGAGAAACATCAAAAAAATGTCCTACAAGTATCTCGATGCCGTCAGTCAGACAATCGAGGCAAAGCGCGGACGCAACGTGGAGAAATACCGAATCCGCTATGAGAATGCGACACAGCTCTATCAATATATCACCACCTACATAAACAGCTTAAACAATGAACAATTTAAACGTAACACGCTAAATTGCACCGAGCTTTTGCGGGCATTCCGCTTTTTTGAGACAATCAGTATCGTTATCATGTTTGTCGTGATTGTAGGAAATGTGGCAGTCATCATCAAGCTTGCCGGCAATATCATCAGCCCTCTGAAGCGCCTTGCCGGACAGGCGGATGAGGTCGCAAGGGGCAATTTTGATATTGAGCTTGTGCCGGCCGACACCCAGGATGAGATCGGTATCGTAACGGGCGCCTTCAACCAGATGGTGACGAGCATCCGCAAATACATCGAAAGAATCCGTCAGAGCATGGAGGTGGAGCGCGCCCTCAAGGAAAAGGAGCTCATGATGGAGGCACACCTAAAGGACGCCCAGCTCAAATACTTACAGGCGCAGATCAACCCGCATTTTCTTTTTAACACCCTCAATGCCGGAGCGCAGCTTGCCATGATGGAGGGCGCGGACAGAACCTACCGGTATGTCCAGAACATGGCAGAGTTTTTCCGCTATAATGTCAAGAAGGGCGAGGAAAACGTCACGATCCGCGATGAGCTCGAGCTTGTGGACAACTACATCTACATATTGAATGTCAGATTCTCCGGCGACATCCATTTTGAAAAGAAGGTAGACAAAAGCCTGCTCCACGTGCAGATGCCCAGCATGATCCTACAGCCGATTGTGGAAAACTGCGTCAATCACGGTATCCGCGAGATGGCGGGCGAGGGCACGATCCGGCTCTCCGTTTACCGGATTGACGATGTGGCATGCATCAGCATCAAGGACAACGGCATCGGAATGAGCCAGGAAACCATCGATAAGGTCATGAGCGGAACCTACCGTGAGGAGGAGCTGGCAGCAGGCTCGAACGGAATCGGAATGGACAACGTCATCGGCAGACTGAAGCTTTTTACCGAAAGTGAGGACGTGATGTCCATTATCAGTGAGGGAAAAAACAAGGGAACCGAGGTAATCATATACCTGCAGATCAAAGAGCGGGAGGATGAAGATGTATAAGATAATGCTGGCGGACGATGAGGGAATCGTGATCGACTCCCTGAAGTTCATCATAGAAAAGGAATTCGGAAACGAATGCACCATAGAATTTGCCAAAACCGGAAGAAGCGTCATCGAGCTGGCGGAGAAATTCCGCCCTGATATTGCGATCATGGACATACAGATGCCCGGCATCAACGGCATCGAAGCCATGAAGGAGATCCGACAGAGCAACCACAATGTGGTTTTTATCGTCATGTCTGCCTACGACAAATTTGACTACGCCAAGGAAGCGATCAAACTCGGCGTTCTGGAATATATCACGAAGCCGATGGAGCGCAACAAAATCGTCACTGCACTGAAAAATGCGATGAGCATCGTGGACAAGGAACGAACCAGAAGAAGCAACGACCTGATGATTAAGGAAAAGCTGGAAACCGTCGTTCCGATCATTGAGAGCGGACTGATCTACAACATCCTGCTGCAGGAGCACTTTACCGAGGATATCGACAACTACAAAACCATTCTTGGCATTGAGCAGCAATACGCTTACATGATTGCAGTTGTGTGCGGCGATGCACAGGAGGGCAATCACATGACCAATGCCGTGGGCAGCAGTGTCAAGATGCAGAAGCACTACCAGGAGGTGCGGGAGTGCCTGAAGGAATATTTCCACTGCATTGTCGGCACCGTCATGGCGAATAAGCTGGCAGTCCTCGTCCCTTATGAAAAAGAACACATGGATTACGAGGAGCGAATCGAGCTCATTGAAAAGGCGAGAGAGCTCGTGCGCCGGATCCGTGAGAAGACACAGATCAGCTTCCGGCTTGGAATCGGTAAGCCGTGTGAGCTCGACGACATGGCAGAATCCTACAACCAGGCACTCAATGCGCTGATCATGACAACAGGAAGTGTGGCACATGCTGACGACCTGCCGATTGGCTGTGATTACGAGGAGGATTACCCGATTCACCTGGAAAAGAAGCTGTTTGAGGAGGTGGAAAAAGGGGAGCTCAACCATGCGGTGGCGACAGCCAGAACCTTTTTTGACTGGATGGTGGATAATTATCCGGACAGCACCATGGAGATCCGCACAAAGATACTGGAGTTTGCCCTCTGGGCAGAGCATATCGCCTATGAAAAGGGTGGCATGACCTATCAGTTTACATCCAGACAGGACTATCTCCCCTCCATCATGACGATGACGGATTTCGACCAGATGCGCAACTGGTTCGTGGACAAAATCATGACGGCATGCCAGAACGTACTGAGTAAGCGTGCAGAACGCTCCGGAAGCATCATAGAGACAGCCAAAGAGTATATCCGCAGCAATTACAGCAGAGATATCTCATTAGATGATGTCTCAAAGGCGGTCAACATAAGTCCGTACTACTTCAGCAAGATTTTTAAGGAGGATACCGGCGAAAACTTTATCGAGTACCTGACCGGAATCCGCATGAATAAAGCCAAGGAGCTGTTAGACACCACGGAGTATTCCATAAAGGAAATCTGCAGTATGGTGGGGTATTCCGACCCGAACTATTTCAGCCGCTCCTTTAAGAAGAATGTCGGTGTCACTCCGACAGAATTCAAGGAGGGCGTGAGGGACGAGACATGAGAAAGATTACAATAACATGCATTCTGCTGACATGCCTGTCACTTTTTCTGACAGGCTGCGGAAAGTCAGAAAAGAGCTGGGATGAAAATGTGGAGCAGGAGAAAAAGAAGATTCAGATCGGCATGAGCTTTGACTCGTTTGTCATCGAGAGATGGCAGAGGGACCGGGACGTCTTCGTGTCCATGGCAAAGGAGCTAGGAGCCGAGGTAAATGTCCAAAACGCCAACGGTGATTTGGAGGAACAGAAGAAACAGATTGATTACTTTATTCAG
>CALZEZ010000072.1 GCA_945643825.1 uncultured Lachnospiraceae bacterium | reverse complement strand
TGGAGGGTATGCCACAGAAAAGGATACTTTATTATACAGCTGATACGTATGAGAAAATGCTTCGAGAGGCAGATCAGCTTAGGAGAGCAGGAACAGCAGTGGAATTGTGTCCTGCAAACAAATAGAGGTGGCAAAATGAGTGAACAGCGTTATATTACGTTTGCTTTGGGAAAGGGCAGACTGGCAGAAAAGACATTGGAGTTACTGGAAGGAATCGGCATTACCTGCGAGGAGATGAAGGATAAGAAGACAAGAAAGCTGATTTTTGTGAATGAGGAGCTAAAACTGAAATTCTTTCTGTCAAAGGGTCCTGATGTGCCGACCTATGTGGAATATGGAGCGGCTGATATCGGCGTAGTAGGAAAGGATACCATCTTAGAAGAGAACAGGCGTGTCTATGAAGTGTTGGATCTTGGATACGGAAAATGCCGGATGTGTGTTTGTGGACCGGCTTCTGCAAGAGAGCTGCTACAGCATCATGAGATGATTCGTGTGGCTAGTAAGTATCCGAATATTGCAAAGGATTACTTCTATAATAAAAAGCATCAGACTGTTGACATAATTAAATTAAATGGTTCGGTGGAGTTAGGACCGATTGTGGGACTGAGCGATGTTATTGTTGATATTGTAGAAACAGGATCGACCTTAAAGGAGAATGGTTTAGAGGTTTTGGAGGAGGTATGTCCTCTTTCTGCCAGAATGATTGTGAATCAGGTAAGCATGCAGATGGAGCAGGAACGCATTAAGAATATAATTAATCGACTCAAGGAGGTTATCTGAGAATGAATGTTATCAATTTGAATAGAGATTCCATTCAGAATCTGTTGACGGATTTATTAAAGAGAAGTCCAAACAATTATGGAGAATACGAAGGTACTGTCAATGAGATTATTGAGACAGTAAAAGAGCTTGGTGATCAGGCGCTGTTTGACTATACGGAGAAATTTGATCATTGCAGTATTTCTGCGTCGACCATTCTGGTGACAGAGGAGGAGATCAAAGAGGCATACAGTATGTTGGATGAGGAATTTATCCGGGTCATGCGTGCTTCTGCGGAGAATATCAGACTGTATCATGAGAAACAGCTTCGTACCTCCTGGTTTGATGCAAAACCGGATGGAACGATTCTGGGACAGAAGATTACTCCGATTGGAAGAGCCGGTGTATATGTGCCGGGTGGCAAGGCGGCTTATCCATCCAGTGTGCTTATGAATGTGATTCCTGCCAAGGTTGCAGGAGTTCCTGAGATTATTATGACGACACCGCCCGGAAGGGATGGCAGAGTCAATCCGGGTACGCTTGTTGCGGCACATATTGCAGGTGTAGATAAGGTGTATAAGGTGGGGGGAGCGCAGGCGATTGCTGCACTAGCTTTCGGTACGCAGTCCATTCCGAAGGTGGATAAGATTACCGGACCCGGTAATATTTTCGTTGCACTTGCGAAAAAGGCGGTATATGGTTATGTGAGCATTGATTCGATTGCCGGGCCAAGTGAGATCTTAGTGCTTGCTGACGAGACAGCAAATCCCAGATATGTGGCGGCAGATCTTCTTTCCCAGGCAGAGCATGATGAGCTTGCAAGTGCAATTCTGATCACAACAAGCAGTGAGCTTGCTTCTCAGGTGCAAGAAGAAATTGATGGGTTTGTAAAGGAATTGTCGCGGAGTGAGATTATAAAGAAATCACTGGATCAATATGGTTATATACTGATTGCGGATTCCATGGAGGCTGCGATTGACGCGGCGAATGCTGTGGCGAGTGAGCATCTGGAAATTCTGACAGCAAATCCATTCGATACGATGACGCATATTAAGAATGCGGGGGCGATTTTCCTTGGGGAATATTCCTCGGAGCCGTTAGGAGACTATTATGCGGGACCGAATCATATTCTACCGACTAATGGTACTGCAAAATTCTTCTCTCCGCTTAATGTGGATGATTTTATTAAGAAAACAAGTATTATTTCCTATTCGGAAAATGCACTGCGCAAGGTACATAAGGATATTGAGCTTTTTGCAAAGAATGAAGGGCTGACAGCACATGCAAATTCCATTGCCGTTCGTTTTGAATAAGAGGAGGTTATCATGGCAAGAAGTGCAACGGTTGATCGAAAGACAAAAGAAACGGATATTAATGTGATTTTTAATCTGGATGGAACCGGACAGAGTGATATAGATACCGGAATTGGTTTCTTTGATCATATGCTGGAGGGATTTACCAGGCACGGCTTTTTTGATTTAAAATGTCACGTGGACGGAGATCTTTGTGTCGACGGACATCATACGGTAGAGGACACCGGTATTGTGTTAGGACAGGCAATTCGTGAAGCACTGGGTGACAAAAAAGGGATAAAGAGATTTGGTAATTTTATGCTTCCTATGGATGATGCACTTGTGATGTGTGCTGTTGATTTGAGTGGGAGACCTTATTATCAATCCGATATCACCTTTACTGTACCGAGAATCGGGGAACTGGATACTGAGCTTGTTCGGGAGTTTTTCTATGCGATTTCTTACAGTGCCGGCATTAACCTTCATTTCAAGCTTCTGTATGGAGAGAATAATCATCATATTGCGGAAGCCATGTTTAAAGCGTTTGCAAAGGCCTTAGATGAAGCCTCCATGAAGGATTCCAGAATTAACGATGTTTTAAGTACGAAAGGAAGTTTATAGCAGAGTATGAGTCAGAAATTATTGATGCCCTGTATCTATTTATGTCGGGAGAAGGCTGTAGCAGGCTTGGACAATGATGAGGTGATCCATTCCAATCCGCTGGAATTAGCGCAGTACTATAGTGATCATCAGGCAGATGGCTTATTGATCTTTGATCTGTCGTCGGACGACGAAGAGCATGAGGCGGCACTTGATATTATAAAAAGTATTTGCTCCGCTATTGCGATACCGGTGATCGGAGCCGGAAATGTGAAGCGCATGGAGGATGTTAAGAAGCTTCTTTATGCCGGCTGCAGAAAAGCAGTACTCAATTTTGCCAAGGAAAGTAATATTGCGATTCTGGAAGAGGTTTCCAAGAAATTTGGAAAAGACAAGATAGTGATTTCCATCGCCCGAGAGACAGAGATTACGGAGCATAAGGAGTTGATAGAAGCTTATGCCTCGGAGATACTTCTGATCAATGAGAATAGAATACGGGAGACCTTAGCCCTAGCAACGCTACCGGTACTCATGTCTGTGCCGGATGTTTCTTTGGATAAGATCCTTGAGATTTTCGAAAAAGAGAATGTGTATGGGATTACCGGTAAAGCGGTAAATGATAATGCGCAGGAAATTAATAGTATCAAGCTCCTTTGTAAGGAAAACGGAATTGAGGTCGCACTCTATGAAGCGAAATTCAAGTGGAGCGATTTTAAGAAGAATTCCGATGGTCATGTTCCCGTTGTTGTGCAGGACGATAAAACGGACGAGGTTCTCATGGTCGCTTATATGAATGAAGAAGCGTATAATGAAACGATTCGCACCGGACGTATGACCTATTACAGTCGAAGTCGCGATGCGTTGTGGATTAAGGGAGAGACATCCGGACATTATCAGTATGTGAAAGCACTTAGCGCCGACTGTGATCTGGATACGATTCTGGCTCGAGTCTCTCAGGTGGGAGCTGCCTGCCATACAGGAAGTCATAGCTGTTTTTTCAACACGATTCTTTCTGAAAAAAGAGAGAATACCTCAAATCCGTTAAAGGTTTTTGAGGAGGTAATGGGAACAATTCAGGACAGAAAGGTTCATCCCAAGGAAGGATCTTATACCAATTATCTGTTTGACAAGGGAATTGATAAGATTCTGAAAAAGCTTGGAGAGGAGTCAACAGAAATTGTCATTGCTGCAAAGAATCCGAACGCAAATGAAATAAAATATGAAATCTGTGATTTTCTCTATCACATGATGGTTTTAATGGTGGAGAAGGGTGTGACCTGGGAAGAGATCACAGACGAATTAGCAAAGAGATAACTGTATTTTGTGCACTGTCATCAAAAAGACAGTGCATTTTTTATGTATCCAAAACATATGGTGATAAAAAAGGACAGGAGTCATAAGTAATATGGCGCAGACAGAGACGAAGCTGGAACTACTCAGACAGATTCGCGAACAACAGAATAATAATAGAATAACAATGTGTTCCCGTGAGAATATTCTATATGGTGGGAAAAAGAGTATGACAGGAGCCATGCCGGAGAATAGGATTAGAAGCACCTTCCTGATTCGTTTTTTTATGACCATTTTTCTGTTGGCAGGCTGTTATCAGGCAACTCTTTCTTCTGAGAAGCTTACTCAGTATCTGCAGGAATGGCTGTTAAAGGAAGATATATGTATTGACGAGAGTTCGTTGACAGGATTCCTGACGACAGGTAAAATGGACACAGAATAACTGGTAGAAAGACGAAGGGAAATGAGTAAATTAGCATTAAGTGATGAAATACTGATGACGGTTGAAAAACCGGCAAGATATATTGGCAATGAGGTCAATGCGATAATCAAGGATAAAGAGAAGGTGGATGTTCGGTTTTGTATGTGTTTTCCTGATGTGTATGAAATAGGCATGTCACATCTGGGGATTCAGATTCTATATGATATGTTTAATCGCTATGAAGATACCTGGTGTGAGAGAGTATATTCTCCATGGGTTGACCTGGATAAAATCATGAGGGAGAAGAACATTCCTTTGTTTGCGCTAGAGTCACAGGATCCGGTGATTGATTTTGATTTTCTTGGGATTACGTTGCAATATGAGATGTGTTATACGAATATATTACAGGTGCTTGATCTGGCCGGAATCCCCTTGGAGGCGAAGGAGCGCACATGGGAGCATCCGGTTGTTATCGGTGGCGGGCCCTGTTCGTATAATCCGGAGCCTATTGCGCCGTTTTTTGATTTGTTTTATATCGGTGAGGGGGAGACCAGGTATCGGGAGCTGTTAGATCTGTATAAGAAATGCAGACAGCAGAATGCATCCAGAGAATACTTCTTACAGGAAGCCGGGAAGCTTCCGGGAATCTATGCTCCCGGATTTTATGAGGTAACCTATCATGAAGATGGTACGATCTGTGCAATGACACCAACGGTGGAAGGGATGCCAACTACTATTCATAAAGAGATTGTGACGGATTTTAATCAAACAGACATCTATCCGGAGAAACCGATTGTTCCCTATATTAAGGTTACACAGGATAGAGCTGTTCTTGAAGTCCAGAGAGGGTGTATCCGTGGCTGCAGATTCTGTCAGGCAGGACAATTGTATCGGCCGGTCAGAGAAAAAAGTCTGGAATTTCTGAAGGAACGAGCCATGACATTATTAAAGCATACCGGACATGAGGAGCTTACATTAAGCTCACTCAGCACCAGCGATTATTCAAGGCTTCCGGAGTTGATTGATTTCCTTATAGAAGAATGTGACAAAAAGCATATTAATATTTCTTTGCCCAGCCTACGTATTGATGCTTTTTCCCTAAATGTGATGAGTAAGGTGCAGGATATTCGTAAAAGCTCGCTGACATTTGCACCGGAGGCCGGAAGTCAGAGAATGCGAAATGTGATTAACAAGGGACTAACGGAGGAAGTAATCCTGCATGGTGCCAAGCTGGCCTTTGAAGGCGGCTGGACCAGAGTGAAGCTATACTTTATGCTGGGGTTACCCGGAGAGACACCGGAGGATATCAAAGGAATCGGAGAACTGTGCGATAAAATTGCCATGGTCTTTTTTGATACGGTTCCAAAGGATAAGCGTGTGAATGGCAAGGTGCAGATAGTCGCCAGTACATCCTTCTTCGTGCCGAAGCCTTTTACGCCATTTCAGTGGGCGCCACAGAATACCAAACAGGAATTTCTGGACAAAGCTTATCTTTGCAAAAAGGGTATTATGGAACAGCATAACCAAAAGAGCATAAAATACAACTGGCATGAGGCAGATGTCAGCGTAATGGAAGGCGTATTGGCAAGAGGAGACAGAAGAATCGCGCCGGTTATCAGGCTTGCCTATGAGCGCGGCTGTATCTATGATGCGTGGGGAGAGTATTATAAGAACGATGTCTGGATGCAGTGTTTTTAGGACTGTGGGGTTTCGGTTTACTTCTATACTACAATAGAGCGCTCTTTAGATGAAATCTTTCCATGGGATTTTCTTGACTGCGGTGTGGACAAGGAGTTTCTCAAACGGGAATGGCAAAAGTCTCAAACGGAAGTGGTATCACCAAATTGCAGGCGTGCCTGTCAGGGCTGCGGTGCTTCTAAGTACCGAACGGGTGTATGTGTAGAAGATCGTACTGGTGCAGCTTTGGCAGAAGAGCAGTTCCTAAAGGAGGCGAAAGCATCCATAGAGCAAATGCGTGAGCAGAAGCTTGCCATGAAGGAGCTTTATAGGAAAAATCAGGTTGGGAAGGAGAAGAATTGCGGTGAGTGAAGAACATATAAGGCTTCGTATCAAGTTTGAGAAGACAGGTGTGGTTCGTTTCATCGGGCATTTGGATATCATGCGATATTTTCAGAAGGTTAATCGCCGTGCAGGTATCGATATTGCATATTCTGCCGGATTTAGCCCGCATCAGATCCTTTCCTTTGCGGCACCCCTGGGCGTTGGACTTGAAAGCTATGGAGAATATATGGATGTAGAGATGTGCTCCGTGACAAGCTCAGAGGATATTATGAATCGTATGAATGCGGAGAATGTTCCGGGCATCCGGGTTGTCAATGTGGTTAAGCTTACGGAGAAGGCTGAGAACGCTATGGCCAGCGTTGCGGCTGCTAGATACAGAGTGCGCTTCCGGGAAGGATATGAACCGGATTTTGATGTGAGGGTTCAGCTGCCGAAGTTCTATGGACAGGATCAGATTTCCTATCATAAGGAAACGAAGAAAGGAACGCGCG
>CALZEZ010000071.1 GCA_945643825.1 uncultured Lachnospiraceae bacterium | reverse complement strand
AGAACACCAGCCTTCCAAGCTGGATACGTGGGTTCGATTCCCATCACCCGCTTTTTTTTGCAATAAAAATCTCAACCATAATGTGTATATGCGGATGCGCTGGCATCCGCTTTTTTTGGTATGATAACCATCTATAATAGAAAAAGAACCACTTATTGAGAAACAGTAGATTATCCTGCTGACAAAGCTATACTATAAAGCAGGAAGGGGGAAGGCGATGAAGCTTCATATTAATATTGATAAGTCAATCACTGAATCGGAGATTTTGATTACGACGGATCAAATGACTGAGGAAGTAAACCGGATAGTTGATTTCATCAACAGGATAGAGGAAACCGGAACGATGCTTTCCGGAATAAGAAATGGCAGAGTCGAATTACTTGATCAGGAGAAGCTCATAAGGATTTATGCAGAGAATGGCAGGGTCTACGCACGGACAGACCGGGACTCTTATCAGCTTAAGCTCAGACTCTATGAACTGGAGGAGAGACTGGACAGCAGTTTATTTGTCAGAATCTCAAACTCAGAGATTGTAAACCTGAAGAAAGTAAAAAGCCTGGATCTAAGCTTTACCGGAACCATCTGCATGGAGCTTACAAATGGAGAGGTAAGCTACGTGTCCAGAAGATATGTAGCAAGAATCAAAAAATTATTGGGATTATAGAGAGGTCATAGTGTGAAAAATGAACTTGAAAGTTCATTTTTCGCAAGCCATATTTGTATGGCTTTGGCTATTTGTGTCGCAGGCGCCACAAAGTAGCTATTATCGCAGAGCCAAATCTGACATTTGGCTCGCGATTCCTTCGACGCAAGCGTCTGCGGAATGGAGATTTTATGAAGAAAAAAATAATACAAAGAGTTTTGATCGGACTGCCGGCAGGAATCACAATCAGCTATCTGATTACGATCGGCGTTTCCCTTACACTTGCAACCGGAAGCTACTATCCATGCGTTCCCGGACTGACGGAACGCTTCGGAAATGAGATAACAGCGGTTGTAGTTCAGACGCTGCTAAGCGCCATTCTGGGTGCCGGCTTTGCAGCAAGCTCGCTCATATGGGAGAGAGACGATTGGAGCATCCTTAAACAGACCGGTATTTACTTCGCGGTGGTGACCCCACTTATGATGCTTGTGGCCTATGTCTGTGAATGGATGGAACACTCGGTGAAGGGAGTAATCAGCTATTTCGCCATATTCCTTGTCATCTTCGTCATCGTGTGGCTTGCCCAATATCTGTCATGGAAGAAACAGATAGGAAAGATAGACGACAGACTCCATAATCAGGATTAACCCGAAGGCTGACACTCCCGGTGCTGTTTGTAGAAGCTTTAGTTTACAGAAACTTTAGTTTACAGAAGCTTTAACTTATTGGTTTCAATCTCAATTTCCGCTTTATCAATCCGCTGAAACAGGATCTCGATTTCGGGAAGCGAGAAGCCAGCCGCAACCGCCTTGCGCTCCCAGCGGTCTGAGAGGTTCAGCCACGTCAGTACCTTCTTTGAGGAAAAGGGCACAAAGGGCGCCAGCAGTACGGCGAGATTGGCGATAATCTGAACGCACTGATATAACGTGTTGTCACAGTTAGATTTATCTGTGCTTCGCGTGATCCAGGGCTGCTTTGTGTCAAAATACTTATTTGCGCCCCGGATAAAAGCAAAAATCTCCTCCAGGGCATCCTTGAACAAACCACACTCAATCTGCGAACCAACAGAGGCATACAGTGCATCGAGCCTCTCGGTGAGCGCAGTGTCCTCCACGCCTTCCGGCACGACCCCGCCACAGTATTTTGCGATGAAGGACAGTGATCGGTTGACAAAATTGCCATATGCTCCGAGCAGCTCCCCGTTGTGACTGTGGACAAATTCGCGGAAAGAAAAATCCGCATCCTTTTTCTCAGGACCATTCGCCAGGAAGAAATACCGGATGGAATCCGCATCGTAGCGGGAAAGGAGATCCTTCACCCAGATGGCATAATTCTGACTCGTGGAGATCTTGCGACCCTCCAACGTGCAATATTCGCTGGAGACGATCTGATCAGGCAGATGCCACCCCTCCCCATTTGCAATAAGAAGCGCCGGCAGAATGATCGTGTGAAAAGGAATGTTATCCTTTCCGTGAACATAATAATGCTTTGCATCCTCGCCCCAGAGCTTGTGGAAATCCTCACCTCGTTTTTCTGCGGCCACCTTGCTGGCAGACAGATAACCAAGCACATTTTCTGCCCAGATATAGATCGTCTTATTCTCATAGCCTTCCTTTGGAACCTTGATTCCCCATTCGAGATCTCTGGTCAGGGCACGATCCCGCAGACCATCGTTGATATACCGGTTGGTAAAGGCAATCGCATTTTTGCGCCAATCCGGATGAGCGTCAACCAGTGCCGTAAGCTCTTCCTTAAGTTTGGAAATCGCGATATACAGATGCTTTGAGCTTCGGAAGCTGACAGGCTTCCCACACACGGCGCAGAACGGATTGACTAACGCTTCCGGCTCAAGAACTGTACCACATGCGTCACATTGATCCCCTCTGGTATCCGCATCGCATTTTGGGCATTTTCCGAGTACAAACCGATCTGCAAGAAAGCTCTCACAGCTCTCGCAGTACGCCTGCGGTGCCTCCTTTTCATAGACATAAGGACTTTCATACAACTTCTCATGAAAATCTCTGACAAAATCCTGATGCTCCTTCGCGGATGTCTTTGTATAACAATCATAGCTAAAGCCTAGCTTATAAAAGCATTCAACAAACTCCTCATGATAATAGTCACTGACCTCCTGCGGAGTTTTATTCTCCTGCTTTGCGCGTATTGCGACAGGAGTCCCGTGACAGTCACTCCCCGACACGAAATAGACCTGATCGCCAATCGCTCTGTGATATCTCGCGAGCACATCGCCCGGCAGTAATCCGGCAATGTGTCCGATGTGTAAAGATCCGTTTGCATATGGCCATGCGCCACCAATTAAAACATTTTTCATTTTCCATCCTCCTTTTTTTGCACTAAAAAAGCCCCCGCCTCTGAGAATTTCTTCTCAGGGACGAGAGCAACTGCTTCGTGTTACCACCCAAAATTCACTGCCATCTCACGATGACAGCCTTATCAACTACAGACGAAAAATGATTCATCGATAGTCTATCACTGTAACGGGTGCACCCGTCGTAGCCTTGGCATCACAGCTTCGGTACGCAGCTCCGAGACCATTTTCGGTAATCTTCTCCGTGTCTGCTCTCACCTAACCAGACTCTCTGTGGCAGATCCAACTACTTACTCTTCTCTTCCTCGCCTTTGAATTTATTGTTTCACTCTACAATAGTAAAATTCGTTTGTCAACCTATTTTTTGCAACATAAGCCCTTTCCTGTTATAATCGTGGAAAAGCACAATCCGGTGGGGACTCGCCGAAATGCCTTTTTCCATTATTTTGTGCTTTGCGTATGACGGAAGGAAATATGACGCATGGAAAGATACCTGGCATTCCTTAGAGGAATTAACATAAGCGGCAAGAACAAGCTTGCGATGCCCGATCTGAAAAAAGAAATGGAAAAGCTGAAGTTTTCGGAGGTTTCCACTTACCTAAACAGCGGAAATGTCCTGTTTTCCTCTGACCTGGAGGATGTCATCTCGATCAGAGAACAGATTGAAAGCATGATTCAGAAAGAATTTGGACTTAACGTACCGACTCATGTGATACGATACGACGATTTGCGGGATGCTTTGGAACATGCACCGACCTGGTGGGGAACACAGGATAAAGAAAAATACCATAATCTGATTTTTATTCTGACACAGGACTCTGCCGAAGCCATATGCGATATGGTTGGGGAACCATCAAAAGAACTGGAAACGATACAAGTTTATCAGAATGTAATCTTCTGGACATTTGACAGAAAGTCCTATCAGAAGTGCAACTGGTGGAAGAAAACCGCCAGTGCGGGTGTGGCAGAGAAGCTCACAATTCGAACTGCCAATACGATAAAAAAGGTATGTGATATTATTGCTTTCCACTAAAACGAATGTAAGTAAGGAACAAAGAAAGGGTACCGCTATGTCTGAACGTGAACAAAAATTTGAAAGGATGCTTCTTGACATTAAGAAGGAATACGAGACAACGGAGAGCAAGATGCAGAAGCTGAAAGCAGAAGGAAAAGTAAAATCGGCGACCTACAAGCAGCTTATGAGTACCAAGCTCACGCTTCAGAACATGCTTTCGAGATATGAAATATATGGACTGTTGGACAATGGAACAGGGAAAGCTTTTGATGATATATAGTCACATTTTACCTATCATTTTGGAACTCAGAGAGTAAATATACCTTGTCAGTTCCAAAAATCAGCGATTTAATCTATATTTTGGAACTCAGAGAGTAGAAAATGCCTTGTCAGTCCCAAAAATCTACGATTTCTCTTTTTTTTGGAACACAGAGAGCAAGAAAGACCCTGTCAGTTCCAAAAAGACATGAACTTCCATCATATTTGGAACACAGAGAGCAGAAATCCCTCTGATAGTTCCAAAATCTATATTAAAATGTACAGATTTTGGAACTATCAGAACTTAGAGCATCCCCGTGCTTATCCAGCGCGCCTGGGGCGCGCAAACCCCGAAGCGCCGCGAACCTGCGGCGCTTTCAATTGACCGAAGATTTTACAAGCTGATACACCGGCATCCACTTTTGGCATATAAGAAACAAAGCGCTTGACAGAAATTGAGCAACTGCTTAATATATATGATGACATAGAAAAGCAATACCAAATAAAATGGATTCCTTCGACGCAAGCGTCTTCGGAATGGGGATAAGAATGACGAAAAAAGAAGAGCAGCACGAAAAACGGAAATGGCAAATCTTAGATACGGCATTAAAGCACTTTATCAGCTATGGCTTTTATGGAACCTCCACAAGAAAAATAGCCGAGGAAGCAGGAATCAGCTCCGGGCTGATGTTTCACTATTTCCCAAATAAGCTGGCACTCTACGAAGCATTAGTGGAAATCGGATGCGAGAGACTGACAATTAAGAATGGCGAGGACGAGTCGTCGATGAAGTTTTTTGAAAAACAAGTCGACTGGTTTTTGTCGGTGGCAACACACAATGACTTCGCTACAAGGATGTTTGTTTTCATGGGGTTAGCAGCCATAAATGCAAAAGATATATCAGAGCGCGCAGCCAGGATGATCAAGGAGCACGATGTCGAGGCAATGAGCGTTCCCTATATAAAAAAGGGTCAGGAATCAGGAGAGATCAGACAGGGAGACCCTATGTCACTTTCTGTATTATTCTATAGCAGTATACAGGGGTTTGCAGAAACGTTAGTTTTCAGAGATAACCTGATGCTGCCCGAAAAAGAATGGTTTCTGTCGATATTAAGAAAGGATGAAAAAGATGAGCAAACGAGATAAAATCACACTTGCCATATTTGTTTTTGTGACTATTACGGCTGGAGGCCTGGGATATCTGCTGGATCAGATCCTTACCGAGCAACCGGAAGGAAATTCACTTGGAATGGGATTATGGTTAGTATTGCCGTTTCTGACAGGCATTGTGCTGCGAAGCATCAACAAGGAATTAAAGCAGCTTGGTATCCGCCCTCGTTTCAAGAACAACCTGAGATGGTACGCGGTTGCTGCCTTGATTTTTCCATGCTCCATGCTGGTCAGCATCCTTCTGGCATGGTTGACGGGAGGACTGATCATAGGACAGACCGAGGCAGGTCCCCTGATCGTACTGATGCTTACGACCTTTCTCACAAACTGTATCAAGAACATCTTCGAGGAGTTTTCCTGGAGAGGATGCCTGGTTCCTTTTTTAGAGAAAACGGGCATGAACGACTGGGTGCTGTACTTTACCAGCGGTCTCATCTGGGGCCTGTGGCATATTACATACTATATGTTCTTTCTGCCGGACGAATATTTTACGCAGACGAGCAGACCCCAGATGGTAGTCATGGGAATTGTTCTGATGATTTTATGGTCCCCGGCGTTTGTCGAACTGCGAAGACTGACCGACTCCGTCTGGCCATGTATAATCCTTCACTCGATGGAGGACGCGGTACCAACCATGCTGTTTGTGGTGGCTGGCGTGCTTCAGATTAAGGAAAGCCACGGGATCTGGCTTGATCCCATATCGGGAATTATTCCCACTGCTGTCGTTATTCTTATCGGACTGTGGTTAAGAGAACGGAGGAAAAAGAGCATATCATGCACAAATAGTCAGAAAGGGAATGAATTATGAATAGAACAAAGCTATCACTGATTTTAAGTGCGACAGCAACATGCATCGGACTGATTTTTCTTGGACTGTCGATTTTTATGGAGTCCGCACCAAGATGGACACTCCCGGCAGCCCTGCTGTGTGTTACAGCAGCAAACTTTCTCAATTTACTTCGAGGAAGGAAGAAAAAATAACGGTAAAGTTTGTGGAAAATGTCCTTTGAAATCCATCGCAATAATTTGATAGAATTACTGGTAACAAGTGACAGCAATGGTGTGTGCCAGGTTGGTGAAGTCACGACATTGAATCTCGATCAGATTCCAAAGGACAGAAAATACTATGTGCTCTATCCAAGAAATAATGGCGGCAAGGTCTATGTTCCGGTCGACAAAGCAGACTTGAAAATGAGGAGAATCCTTACAAGAGAAGAAGCAGAGGAATTAATCGAAAAAATACCGACGATAGTGCCGATAACCGTGACCAATGAAAAGCTTCTGGAAGAAATTTATAAAAAATGTATGCGCTGCTACGACTGTACAGAATGGATACGATTGATTAAACGCATCTATTCCAGAAAACAGACTCGGCTCTCAGAGGGTAAGAAGATAACCGCCACAGACGAAAGATATATGCATATAGCAGAGGAGTCGCTGTACTGGGAGCTGCGGCAGGCTTCAGTATTGCCTTGGGAATGAAAGACAAGCGTCAGGCAAATAAGAATATTGGTAATGGATTTATCCTGAATAAGGCAGAATATCCCAATCCTCTATAGGCTGGGGATGAATGCAAAAAAGCCCATAAAATCAAGAAAA